>CACXCC010000043.1 GCA_902766015.1 uncultured Veillonellaceae bacterium | reverse complement strand
TCATTTGGTTGCGGGGACAGGACTTGAACCTGTGACCTTCGGGTTATGAGCCCGACGAGCTACCGACTGCTCCACCCCGCGATGTTTTCGCAGGAGATGTTTTCACATCCCGGCTGACAATTATCGATTATATACGCTCTTATACACTTTGTCAAGGATTTTCTTGAAAAACCTGACTTCTTCCCGCGCGGCGCCGCTTTACCCGTTTACCGAAACAAAAAGAGACCGCACACATCGAGGTGTGCGGTCCCCCGTTTGTTTCATATAAAAGGATTACTCTTTGCTTTCATCCTGCGGGGCAGCGAAGTCTTCTCCTTCGAAGAGGTATGCATAACGATCGCGGAACTCATCCTGCGTAACGCGGTATGCATTTGCCAGACCCGGATCATCGAGATCGCCCTTCTCGAGACGCGTCATGAAGCCGCGGGCGATGCGATAGTGTACGGAGTGAACATTGACTTTACGAACTTTCGTCTTGCCCGTCTCCGGATCGCGGATCTCGTCAAAGCGCATCGGAACGGCTTTGTTGTCCTGGATCGTGATGAGCGCGCCGCTGCCGCCGTTCATGAGGAACTGAACAGCTTCGTAACCGAGCGAACGTGCATAGTCGATATCGTATGCAATCGGTGCCGTGCAGCGGAGCTCGTAGCCGATTTCCTTGTCGAGGATCTTGACTTTGAGGCCGATCTTCTTCGTCTCTTTGAGAACTTCCTGTTTGAGGATTTCACCAAAGTCGAGTTCGCTGTAACGGATGTGGCCGTGCTCGTCTTTGACGACTTCGCCGAGTTTGTCAAAGTCATCCGGAGCGATCTTTTCGATAACGCCTTCGGCGATGACGGCTACGCCGTAGTTTTTGCCCATGAGGTAACGTTTGACGATGGAGCCCGTGATGACGTCAACGATCTGCTGCATCGGAACCGTATCCTGCGGGAATTCTTCCGGAATGACCGTCAAAGCGGCACCGGCACTGCGGCCCATGCCGAGTGCGAGATGGCCTGCCGTACGACCCATGGCAATCGCGAAATACCAACGATTGTTCGTCGTGCGGGCGTCTTCCATAAGGTTTTCGATTTCGGTCGTGCCGAATGCACGCGCCGTTTCGAAACCGAATGTCGGAACGCCGTCCGGAAGCGGAAGGTCATTGTCAATCGTTTTCGGAACATGGACGACGTTAATCGTACGGCCCATTTTCCGTGCGTAGTCGGAAACTGCCATGGAGCTGTATGCCGTGTCATCGCCGCCGATGGTAACAACGTGCGTGACACCGAGTTCCGTCAAGGTTTCGACGACGGTACGCATATCCGATTCCTTTTTCGTCGGGTTATAACGCGACATCTTGAGGATGCAGCCGCCCGTCAGATGAATGCGGCTGATGTCCTGCGGCTGCAGACGAACGTAATTTTTCTCGCCGCGTGCGAGGCGGGAGAAGCCGTCGTAGATACCCAGAACATCCCAGCCGTGACTTGTTGCTTCGCTGACAACTGCCGAAATGACACTGTTGATACCCGGGGCAGGGCCGCCGCCGCAGATGATTGCTATAACGTTTTTAACTCCGATCATAATTGGAATCCTCCTTCGGTTTGTATGAATCTATAGTACTTATTCGCGCCTTTTAGGGATATTCCTGCTTAAATAATAAAAAATTACGTAAATTTGTAACAATTGACTAATCGAGGCGGCAAGCGGGGCGGACGGACTTCCTTTCATGCTGCGGCTAAACGTCAGATGATTTCACTCAATAGAGTCGCCCTGAATCAAATCGCTGCGCTAAAACAATTCAGGGCTCCGTGTGAAATCGTCTGACGTTCTTAACGCCGCTTACGCAAAGTCAGTCAGTCCGTCCGCCCCGCTTGCCTCACGTTTCGTAAAAAGGGTTGACGTCAAACAACTAAGCGTGAGGGACAGGGACGGTTCATCCTGCCGTTTTGCTGCGAAAAGCGTAAAGAAAAATTGCACGTTCGCCCGGAGCCTGTTTCATGTTCAGCGAAGCGGTTTTGAAACAGGCGACTTAATTAGGCGAACGTGCAATTTTTCAGCGGCAGCTTTTAGGCAGGACGAACCGTCCCTGTCCCGTCTCGTTAATGACGCTTCCCGAATTTGCTCCGATGTCCCTGATTTGACACAACAGAATGTTTTTGACGGCGGCTGCGGTCATTGCGTCCTTTGTGCGCCGATCCTTTGCGGTTGGCATACTTCGAAAGCGGTTTGCGCTTCTTCTTCTGCTCCTCGCGTTTCTCGCGGATCTCCTGCAGGATTTTCGCCTGCTTTTCCTTGTGGCGGCGTCCGCGTTCGGACATTTCCTTGCGGATGCGGCCGCGGATCCCGGATTCGATGCGTCGGAGAAGATCGTATTGACGCGCGTTGACAAATGTCACGGCTTTTCCGCGCTGTCCGGCGCGTCCGGTACGTCCGATGCGATGAATATAACTCTCCGCGTCATGCGGAATGTCATAGTTAAAGACATGCGTCACGCCCTCGATGTCAAGTCCGCGTGCCGCAATGTCCGTTGCGCAGAGGATCTGGAGTTCCGCGCCGCGGAAACGCTTCAGGACGAGGGCGCGCTGGACCTGCGAGAGATCGCCGTGGAGTTCGTCGACGAGATATCCGCGCGCCGCAAGAGCCATCGTCACCATATGGGCACGCGTTTTCGTATGGCAGAAAACCATCGCGAGATACGGCTGTTCCGCATTGATCGCTTCACAGAGCCGATCGAGTTTCGTCTCCTCCGTCGTGCTGACAATGACCTGATCAATCTCGTCGAGCGTCACATGCTCGCCTTTGACGACAATTTCTTCCGGCTGACGCATAAAACGCGTCGCAAGCGTCCTCACGCGATCCGGGATCGTCGCCGAAAACAGCATGAGCTGATGATCCTGCGCGGTTTTGCCGAGCAGTGTCTCTACGTCTTCGATAAATCCGAGGCGCAGCATCTCGTCCGCCTCATCGAGCACGACTTTGTTGACCTGGGAAAGGTCAATCGTACCGCGGCGCAAATGATCGAGCAGGCGTCCCGGCGTCCCGACGATGAGCTGCGGATGACGGCGCAGTTTTTTCTTTTGACGCTCGATATCCTGACCGCCGTAAATGACGAGAGTTGACACGTCAACGGCGCGGCCGAGGATCGCGGCGACTTTGGCGATCTGAATCGCAAGTTCGCGCGTCGGCGTTACGACGAGAGCCTGCGTCACTTCGGCCTGTACCTTGATTTTCTCGAAAATCGGCAGCAGAAACGCGAGCGTCTTGCCCGTACCCGTCTGCGCCTGCACGATGACGTCATGTCCCGAACGAACGGCGGGAACGGCCTGTTCCTGCACTTTCGTCGGCACTTTGATGCCCTTTCCGGCCATCGCGTCACACAGTCCCTGCGGTACGCCTAATTCCTGAAACGTTGTCATATCGCTTGTTTTTCCTTATCCTTTCCGCGGAACTGCATCTTACGAGGACAGTACTTCCGTCCCGGTCTCCGTGATGAGAACCGTCTTTTCCCACTGCGCCGAAAGTTTTCCGTCCTTCGTGCGCACCGTCCAGCCGTCATTCGTGTCAAACGTAACGGCGCTTTTTCCTTCATTAATCATCGGCTCGACCGTCAAAACCATCCCCGGCACGAGCAGCATGCCCGTATCTTTTTCGCCGACATGCGGGACAAACGGATCCATATGGAACGCTTTGCCGACGCCGTGACCGCCGAGATCCGTAACGACAGAATATCCGTTTGCTTTTGCATGAGCGCTGCAGGCTGCACCGATATCGCCGAGGAAGTGCCACGGACGAATCGCGGCGATGCCGAGTTCCATGCATTCCTTCGTGACGCGGACGAGGCGCTCTGCGCGCGGCGAGACCTTTCCTACCATATACATACGCGATGCATCGGCGTAGTAACCGTCAAGAATCGTCGTGATGTCAATGTTGACGATGTCGCCTTCCTTGAGGATCATTTTTTTCGACGGGATACCGTGGCAGACGACGTTGTTGATCGACGTACAGATGCTCTTCGGGAACCCTTCGTAGTTCAGGCAGGCCGGGATACCGCCGTGTCCCGTGATGTAATCATAAGCCGCCTTGTCCAGCGTTGCCGTGTCAATGCCCGGCTTGACCATCGTTTCCATGAGGTCGAGTGCGCCGTCATTGATGACGCCGGCTTTCCGGATGCCCTCGATATCATGAGGGTTGTTGATGATCTTCTTCGGCGGGCGCATCTGGCCCTTAAAAATATCAAACTTGATTTCGCTGAGGCGTTCATCGAAATCCTCGTGGCATTTCTTATATTTTTTCCCACTGCCACACCAGCATAAATCGTTTCTTGTCATTGCGTGAATACTCCTTTTCTCCGTGACGATACCGAAAGATATCTGCTCTCCCGCATACCTTACACATTCTACTATTATACGCTCTCTTTGTCCAATGGAAAAGCCCCTGCATCCTTGACAGTACCCGCCCTGTGAGATATATTTAAGATTAATGTGTTATTAAAATGTGACAAAGGATGTGCAGCCCGGATGAAACGAATTTTCAAGCGGCTTTTCGCCGTACTCATCGTTATCCTGCTGATCGGCGCCGCTTCCGGCGCATGGCTCATGAGCCAGAAAAATCCGCAGGCGGTTCCCGTACTCAACTACCACCAAATCAATGACCAGGATCACAATGCCCTGACCGTTTCGACGGATCAGTTCCGCAAACAGATGAAATATCTCGCGGAAAACGGCTATCACACGATTACGCCGGGCGACATGCTTGACGCGTGGGAAAACGGCACGCCGCTCCCCGAAAATCCCGTCATCATCACGTTCGACGACGGCTACATCGATAATTACCGCAACGCTTACCCGATCCTCGAAGAATACGGCCTCAAAGCCACGATCTTCCTGATCTCCGACTATATCGGCACGTATCCGAACTACATGACGTGGGATCAGGCCGCGGAAATGCAGCAAAGCGGACTTATCGATTTTGAAAGTCACACGCTCTCGCACGAACAGCTCGATCAGGCCCCGTCAACGGAAGAACTGCAAAAACAGCTCATGGGATCGAAGCAGGCCATCGAATACCACCTGCAGAAAAAGGTCGAATTCATCGCCTATCCGTGCGGCACGTATAACGAAGAAGTCGAGCAGTTGACGCGTGACGCCGGTTACCGCGCCGCATTCACCGTCCATTACGGCCTCGCCGATCCGACAGAGCAGCGTTTCATCCTCGACCGCGTGCCGATTTTCGGCGGCAACCGCCATACGTTCATGCGCTATAAAATGCGTGTCAACTACGCTCCGATCGTCGCACCGCTCGAAGACCTACGGCTGAATCTCCGCGAGAGCGGCCATACATTCCTCAGCGGCCTGCTGCTCGTTCCGTAAAAATTCCATTGACGTCAAAACAAAAACTTCCGGCTGAACCCGTTACCCTGCGGGATCAGCCGGAAGTTTTTTATGCCTCGTTATGGTTTTGTCAGGGAATTATTCCTCGACGGTTGCCTCTACCGTCGTGCGGAACGTGAACTCCCCGTTTTCATAACCGATATTAACCGTATCACCCTCACGGATGTCACCGCGGATGATGGATTTGGAAAGCGCCGTTTCCACCGTATGCGTGATCAGCCGGCGGAGCGGACGTGCACCGAAGTTCGGGTCAAATCCCTGATCGGCGAGCGCCGTGAGTGCCGTGTCATCGCAGACGAGACGAATCTGAACCTGACGCTCCATACGCTCCGAGAGCTTGGTGATAAGGATCTTGGCGATCTGTTTGACCTGATCTTTCGCGAGCGCCTTAAAGACGATAATGTCATCGACACGGTTCAGGAACTCCGGACGGAAATAATCCTTGAGGATTTCCCTGACGGCACCGCAGGCTTCTTCATAATCCTTGTTGAGGATTTCGTGCGAGCCGAGATTGCTCGTCATGATGATGACCGTATTTTTGAAGTTGACGACGCGGCCTTTGCCGTCCGTGAGTCTGCCGTCATCGAGGATCTGCAGCAGAACGTTGAACACGTCGCGGTGCGCTTTTTCAATCTCGTCGAGCAGGATGACACTGTACGGACGACGGCGAACGGCTTCGGTGAGTTGACCGCCTTCATCATAACCGACATAGCCCGGAGGCGCGCCGATGAGACGCGCGACGCTGTGTTTTTCCATGTATTCGCTCATGTCGATACGGATCATGCTGCGTTCATCGTCAAAGAGTGACTCGGCGAGGGTTTTCGCGAGCTCGGTTTTGCCGACGCCCGTCGGGCCGAGGAAGATGAACGATCCGATCGGACGATTCGGGTCCTTGATCCCCGCACGCGCGCGGATGATCGCTTCGCTGACGGCTTTGACCGCTTCGTCCTGTCCGACAACGCGTTCATGCAGCACATCTTCGAGATGCATGAGTTTTTCGCGTTCGCCTGTCATCATCTTGGAAACGGGGATCCCCGTCCAACGGCTGACGACCTGGGCGATGTCTTCTTCGCCGACTTCTTCCTTGAGCAGACGATCGTCTTCGGATTTCGCGGCGATGTTCGTCTCTTCTTCCTTGAGTTTCTTCTGCAGTTCCGGCAGTTTGCCGTACTTCAGCTCGGAAAGTTTATTGAGATCGTAGGCGCGTTCGGCCGCTTCCATCTGGCTGCCGACGTCATCAATTTCCTTTTTAATGGCGCGGACGCGCAGGATGGCCTGTTTTTCATTTTCCCACGATTGACGCAGTTCGTTTTCCTTCGCCTGAAGATCGGCTTTTTCGGCCGTGATCTTCGCGAGTTTCTCTTTTGACGCGTCATCCGTCTCTTTTTTCAGCGCCTGTTCTTCGATCTCGAGCTGCATGATTTTGCGGCGAATCTCGTCAAGCGGAGCCGGCATGGACTCGATTTCCGTACGCAGTTTCGCTGCGGCTTCATCGACGAGGTCGATGGCTTTATCCGGCAGGAAACGGTCGGAAATGTAGCGGTCCGAAAGCGTTGCGGCGGCGACAAGCGCGGCATCGCGGATGCGTACGCCGTGATGGACTTCGTAGCGTTCTTTCAGGCCGCGCAGGATCGAAATCGTATCCTCGACGCTCGGCTCGCCGACCATAACCGGCTGAAAGCGGCGCTCGAGAGCGGCGTCTTTTTCAATGTATTTGCGGTATTCGTTCAGAGTCGTTGCACCGATGCAGCGAAGTTCACCGCGTGCGAGCATCGGTTTCAAAATGTTGCCCGCATCCATCGCGCCTTCCGCGGCACCCGCTCCGACCACCGTATGAATCTCATCGATGAAGAGCAGGATTTGACCGTCCGATTTTGCAATTTCGTTGAGGACATTTTTCAAACGTTCCTCAAACTCGCCGCGGAATTTCGCACCGGCGACGAGCGCGCCCATATCGAGCGAATAGAGCGTCTTGTTTTTGAGCGACTCCGGAACATCCCCGGCAACGATACGGCGTGCGAGTCCTTCGACAATGGCCGTTTTGCCGACGCCCGGCTCACCGATGAGAACCGGATTATTCTTCGTGCGGCGCGAAAGAATCTCGATCGTACGGCGGATTTCTTCGTCACGGCCGATTACCGGGTCAAGTTTGCCCTGACGCGCCGATGCCGTGAGGTCGCGGCCGTACTTTTCGAGGGATTTATAGCCCTCTTCCGGGTTTTCCGTCGTGACATTCTGCTTGCGGTTCTTGCGGATTGACGCCTGGATCGCGTTTTTCGTCAGATGGAACTGACGGCAGATATCCTGAATCTCATTGCTGCCGTCCGTGACGATGCCGAGCAGTAAATGCTCCGTCGACACATAGTCATCGTGCATCGACTTCGCGTATTCTTCGGCGCGTCCGAGTACACGCACCATATCCATGCCCATGCCGAGACGATCCGTGCCTTTGACACTCGGGATCTTGCTGAGTTCCTGCTCGAGTCTTGCCTTGAGCAGCGGCAGATCCGTCTGACATTCGTCAAAAATCGTCTGCAGCAGTCCTTCCGGTTCCTTTGCCAGCGCGAGCAAAACATGCGCCGACGTGATCTCCTGATGATACTTCATCGCGGCGATCTGCTGTGCGGATTGCAGGGCAGCCAGCGTTTTTGACGTAAACTTTTCTTGTCCCATAATCCATTCCTCTCTTTCTTCCCCGATCTATCCGATCGCTAACCTGTTTTCCTATCATGGGTTCGCGGTATATATTCCGTTTACAGTTTCTATTATACGCAAAAAGGTCAAAAAGTCAAATACTTTCTTGACTTTTTGACCTTAAAATTTCACTTTTTTTAACGCGACTTATTGACGCCAAAGATCGACAAGTTCCTTTGCCGCGGTGTACGGATCGTCTGCACCCGCGACGGCACTGATGACAAAGAACCCTTCGACACCCGTTGCCTTCAGTTCGGGGATGTCTTTTGCCTTGACACCGCCGCCGACAACGACGGGAACGGGACTGATTTTATGCAGTTTCGCGAGTTCGGCAAACCCGTGCGCCTTAAAATGACCGTTCGGATCAAGTCCCGCGTCCGGTTTTGACGCCGTTTCATGGAGCGGGCCCGCGCCGAAATAGTCAATGTCACTCGTGTCAGCCGTTTTGACGTAATCGATGAGCTCATACGTGCGCGCCGAAAGCCCGATCACGGCTTCCGGGCCGAGATATTTACGGCAGATCGCCACGGGGATGTCCTTCTGGCCGACATGGATACCGTCAACTTTGATCCCCTCTTCGCGCGCCGCGAGTACGACGTCAAGCCGGTCGTCGACGAGCAGGACGACTTCGTTTTCCTTGTTTTCTTCCTTTAATACATCCGCGGCATCACGGCAAAGCGCGATCATCTCGCGCGCCGACGCAACCTTCGAGCGGATCTGCAGGCACGTAAAACCGGCTTTGACGGCCGCGCGGATGACATCCTTCACCGGACGCCCGAGAGTATTTTCCGGCCCGACGACGAAGTACGCCGAAATATCGAGAACTTCACGCATATTCATAAGCAAAAACCTTCCTATTTAATAAAACGTTTTACTGCTGCGACGCGGCTGCAGCCTGTTTCGCACGGATTTTGCGCTCAAGGCGGTCGAGTTTCCCCGTCATCATGTGTTCGTAGCCCGGACGAATATCCGCTTTCAGCACGACTTCCGTGCGAATGCCCTTTTCCGCGAGCACCATTGTCGCATCTTTGACGACACGCATGACGTCATCCCACTCACCCTCGATCTCCGTAAACATCGAGTTCGTCCGGTTCGGCAGCCCCGATTTGCGGATCACGTCAACGACTTCGCCGACATACGCGGACATTTCCTCGCCCGTACCGCACGGCGCGATGGCAACAGCAATCAGTGTATTCATTACAGGTCACTCCTTAGGTTAAAATCCGGAACGGATTTGACGCGACGTCAGCCGGTGACGCCTGATACAGTCCGTCGAGGAACATTTTCTCGAACGATCCCGGCCCGTGCGCGCGCACATCCGCGCGGCTTCCGGCAAAATTGTACGCCTGAACGGCAGAAAGCGCCGCCGTAAACGGATCCGTCACAGCGGCGTAAACCGCGACAACGCCGCCGAGCGAACATCCCGAACCCGTAACGCGGGCAAAAAGCGGCGAGCCTCCCCGGCTGAGCACAGTCGTCGTTCCGTCCGTCACAAGATCCGTTTCGCCCGAAACGGCAACGGCACCGTCAATAAATGACGCGAGGTTTTCCGCCGCCTGACGCGCCGCAAGCACCGTATCCGTCGAGTCAACCCCGCGAACCCCGTCATGATCCTGCCCCGTCGGGAGTCCCCAGAGATTCGCCAGCGCGATAACTTCCGACGCATTGCCGCGGACAATCGTCGGCGGCACATCCTGAAAATCGAGCAAAATCTCCTTCCTCAGCGCGCCGATCCCGATCCCGACCGGGTCAAGCACCCACGGCTTATGATTCGCCGCCAAAGCCCTCGCCGTCCGCGGCAGCGTTTCGCGGTAAATCGGGAAAATCGTCCCCATATTGATATACATCGCCGCACCGACCGCGGCCATCGCTTCTCCTTCATCCGGCATATAAACCATCGCCGCCGAACCGCCCGCCGCAAGTTGCGCATTCGCCACAAAATTAACCGTCACCGTATTCGTGATTGAAGGAACCAAAGGCCCCTGCTCCTTCACCGCCCGAACCGCGGCAAAAATTTTCTCTTTCAACGCTTCTTTATCCAAACCGAACCCTCCCTTTTTGTGTCAGTTCTTCCCTACTATTATACATCAACCGAAACGTAAGGGGAACGTGCAGTCGATCCGGCTGACTTTGCTGAGGAAGGCGTAAAGAAAAAATCCACTTTCGCCCGTCGCCTGAATTGTTTAAGCGTTAGCGGTTTGATTCAGGCGACTTTTAATTAAGCGAAAGTGGATTTTTTTAGCCGCAGCTAGTCAGACGGAGCGACTGCACGTTCCCCGTCGTGTTTAGCTGGCATTAATAATTTTTCACAAGCTGCTGGAAGAAGGACTGCGGATGATCGCAAACCGGGCAGACCTGCGGAGCAGCCGAAGCCTCGCAGACATAACCGCAATTCAGGCACTGCCAAATAATCTTCTCGCCCTTCTTAAACACCTTATCTTCCTCAATATTCGTCAGCAGCAGATTATAACGCTGCTCATGCTCCTTCTCGATCTTACCGACCATATCAAACAGAGCCGCAATCTTCGTGAACCCTTCCTCGCGGGCAGTCTTCGCAAAGCCCGGATACATCGACGTCCACTCCTCATTCTCACCGGCAGCGGCATCCTTCAGATTATCCGTCGTGTCATTGATCCCGTGAATGAGCTTAAACCAAATCTTCGCATGCTCCTTCTCATTGCCTGCCGTCTCCGAGAAGAAATTCGAAATCTGGACATAACCGTCCTTCTTGGCCTTCGAAGCATAATAGAGATACTTCGTATGTGCCTGGGACTCACCGGCAAAAGCGGCCCAAAGATTTTTCTCCGTCTGCGAACCTTTTAATTCCATTGCAAATCTCTCCTTTTATAAAAAACGTAAAAACATGATACACACATCTCGAAAAAGGGCTTTGTTTCCCCTTCGATTGTATTATACCACAAGATACATCATCTGTACAATGCATTTCTTAGTTTTTAATAATAATTATCCGTTTTTTACTTTCGCTTGACATCAGGAGAGATCGCCGCGTCAACACTCACGCGTGAATGGACGCGAGGAAATTCGTCATCATCGTCTTACCGTCCGGCGTCAAAATCGACTCGGGATGGAACTGGATGCCCTCGATATTATATTCCTTATGACGCACGCCCATAATCGTACCGTCTTCGAGGTCACTCGTGACTTCGAGACAGTCGGGCAGCGTTGCGCGGTCAATGATCAGCGAATGATAACGCCCGACGGGAACGCCCTGCGGCACGCCCGCATAGATCCCTTTGCCGTTATGACGAAGCGGCGAAACTTTGCCGTGGATGATCTCCTTTGCGCGCACGATCTTGCCGCCGAAGACTTCGCCGATCGCCTGATGGCCGAGGCAGATGCCGAAAATCGGGAGCTCACCCTTCATCTCGCGGATAATGTCCTCCGTGATGCCGGATTCCGCCGGCACGCCCGGTCCCGGCGACAGCACAATCGCCTCATAGTTTTTCCTGCGGACCGCATCAACCGTCGTCTGATCGTTACGGATGACCTCAACCTCCGCGCCGAGTTCGCTGAGCAGCTGGAACACATTATAGGTAAAGGAATCGTAGTTATCTAAAATTAACAGCATCGTTTTCTACCTCCTCAACGACCTCAAACAGCGCTTTGGACTTCTGCAGAATCTCCCGGTACTCCTTCTCCGGGACCGAATCCGCGACGATACCGGCACCCGACTGGATGACGGCCGTGTCGTCATTTTCGATGCGCATCGTACGGAGCGTGATGCACATATCCATATTGCCGCAGAAATCCATATACCCGACTGTCCCCGAATACGAATCGCGGCGTACGGGTTCGAGATCGTGGATAATCTCCATCGCACGCAGTTTCGGCGCGCCGCTCACCGTGCCCGCGGGGAACGTCGCTTTGAGTACATCCATCGGCGCAAAACCCGGTTTCAGCGTACCGACGACACTGCTTACCATGTGCGAAACGTGCGAGAACCGTTCGATCGCCTTGAGTTTAAGCACCCGAACCGTCCCCGGCAGGCTGATGCGCCCGATATCGTTGCGCGCGAGGTCGACGAGCATCGAATGTTCCGCGACTTCCTTCGTGTCAGAAAGCAGATCCTTCGCGAGCATCTCGTCCTCTTCCTCCGTCTTGCCGCGGCGACGCGTTCCAGCGATCGGATACGTATAGACCTGATCGCCCGCGACCTTGACGAGCATCTCCGGCGACGCGCCGACGAGCTTGACCTGATCGAAGTTCAAATAAAACATATACGGCGACGGATTGACCTGACGCAGACGGCGGTAAAAATGGAACGCCGGCTTTGCGATCCGCGCCCGGAACTGACGCGAGGGCACGACCTGGAAAATATCGCCCGCAAAAATATGCTCCTTCGCCTTTTTGATCGCATCGATAAAATCCTGCGGCGCCGTACCGAACTTTGCGAGGAAATTGAGCGGTTCTTTGCGTTTTGACGGAGCCGCACTGTGATCCGCAAGCGGATGACGCAGTTTCGCCTCGACCGCGTCCATCTTCGCCGTAATGTCATCGTACGCCTCATCGAGGTCGCGGTTTTTGACGTCAGCGAGACAGATAAGCCGCGCGTCATTTTTAAGCGAGTCGTAAACGATGAGGATGCGGCAGATCATAAACTGCCCGAGAAGCTCCTCGTCGCCGAGCTCCATGCCGCGCACGCGGTCAAATGTTGACACGATCTCGTAGTTGAGATAACCGACGAGGCCGCCGTTCGCGAGCGGCAGTTCCTTGTCCTCGACAGCCGGCTTAAACCGCGCCATATACGCCTTGATCGTGTCAACCGGGCTGCCGTCAATGCATTTCATGAGCCCGTTTTCGCGGATCATGAGCTTGTTCTTGAACACCTGCAGCCGCACAAACGGCTCCGCCCCGATAAACGAATAACGGCCGAACTGCTGATGCGTCGTGTCAACCGACTCGAGGATAAAACCTTCCTTGTCATCGACGATTTTATAATAGAGGGAAACCGGCGTATCAAGATCCATCAACAAATGACGGGAAACGGCAATGAGGTTGGTCTGAGCCGCGAGCTCCTTAAACTTCTCCCGCGACGGAGTCATCATTTCTGACATAGCAATCGTTCCTTCCTGCATAGAAAAAGACCATTCCGCCCATTATGATGAAGCCATCATAACAAGGGTGAAATGGTCGTCACGGTGCCACCTTGTCTTTATCCGCTGCAGGAAAATAAAAAATCATCTCTCTCCGCCGGGAAAGAAATGATATCTTTGCCACCCTGTTTAGGATCTCAGCGGGTACGCGTCAAACGACGGATACCCCGGCTCTGTAACGGGAGCCCCCGTACGATCCTACTGACGTCAAGCGTTCGGTCGTCACTCACGGGACCATTCGCGAAGTACCCTGCGTCAGTCCTCCCACCACGGTTTCCCGTCACTGACTCGCTGGAGCACGGCACTCTCCGTTACTATTTCCCGTTCAACGTTTTAGATGTTAACTTGTAAATTTGGTTCCTATTTTAGCGCATGATCTGCCTTCTGTCAACGGTTGACGTCAAAAACACCGAAACAAATGTCCCGCCTGCATAAAATTCCGTCCGCCCTGCAAAATTACACGGTTCTAGTACAATCGTCCTGCTCGTTCTGAAACGCCTTCCGACTTACGCCAATTCGTCCGTTTCATGACAAGTGTCAGAAGAATCGCTTTTCTGCGTTTATAATGAGCACAGGACAGGAAAGCAGATATCTGATCATACCTACCCACAGAAAGGAGAATTTTGTATGAACAAGATATTCAAGGTCATATACAGCAGGGTCAAAAACTGCTATGTAGTCACCTCGGAACTCGCGAAAGCGCACACGAAATCCTCGACCGGCAGCAAAGTCAAACACGCCGTCGTATCAGCCGCACTTGCCGCGGCCCTCGTGTTCTCGGGCGGGACGCCGGTGACGTATGCCGCGGTTGGAACGGCGACGGTGACGGATAAAAGCAATAATGAAATAACCGTCTTAACGGCTGACTCAAAAAATCCTGAACAAACTGCAAAAAACGTAACACAGGCAGTCACCAATGCTCAAAGCGCATTAACAAAAGCTAACGCGTTGAAAACAGATCTGGCTACAGAAACTGCCGCCCGCGAAGCCGGTGATCAAAAAACTGAAGCACACATCGAAAACGTAAAGAAATGGGTTGTTGAAAGAGATACAGCCATCAATGATCGTATTACGACTGTAAAAGAAACCCTCCTTGAAAAGGATAAAGCTCTTGATGATCGCATTACAAATGTAAAAAATGTACTTCTTGAAAAAGATGCAGCTCTTAATACACGTATTACGAATGTGAAAAATGCGGTACTGAACGATACAGCAGCAAAATACGAAACAAAAGACGATGCAGCTGCAGCAAATACAGCTCTTGACCAGAAAATCTCTCAGGAAATCGCCGACCGCAAAGGAGCTGACTCTTCTCAGGACGAGCGCATTAACGAAGCCGCTGCCAATCTTTCACAATTAAACCAGAACGTTGCCGACGGTTTCAACACGATCAACCAGACCATGGCAAACGGCTTCGCTAACCTTAGTGCAGCCGATCAGGTTCTGCAGAACGAAATTACCGCACAGAATACTGCCCTTGACACGAAAGCAGATCAGTCCGCTCTTGATAAAGAAACGTCAGCTCGCGAAGCCGCTGATACCGCTCTCGATCAAAAACTCGGTCAGGAAATTGCCGACCGCAAAGGTGCTGATGCTTCTCAGGACAAACGTATTAATGAAGTCGCTGACAATCTTTCTACCTTAAATCAGAACGTTGCCGACGGGTTTAACACGATCAACCAGAATGTCGCAGACGGATTCACGGCAATCAACGCTGTAAATGATGCCCAGCAGGCTCAGATTGACGCTGCGTCAGCAGATGCTGCAAAACATAGCAGTGTAGTCATCGGACCGAAAGGCGGAAATCTGACTGTCGGTAAACAGACAAACAAAGACGGCGGTACCGAATATGTCCTCGGCATGAAAGATGACATTACCGTAAAAACCGTCACCGCTACCGATGCGGTAAAAGCCGGTGACAACACGAATTATGTCATCGCAACCAAAGCCGGTGATCTCGATGCAACCGGTACGGCACAGGCAGGACGTGTCCTCGATAAATCTACGACAGACGGCACTGTTGTCAAAGCCGCAGACAGCGTTGGCAAGAACCTCAATGCCCTTGATGCAGCTCTTGACACGAAGGCTGATCAGTCCGCTCTCAATAATGAAATTGCAGCTCGTCTCGGCGCTGACGCTGCTCAGGACAAAGTCATTCAGCAGGTCAACGATAATCTTGTCACTGCAGTCAATACGATTAACAAGAATGTAGCTGACGGCTTTACTGCTATCAATTCCGTAAACGCCGATCAGCAGAATCAGATTAACGCTAATGAACAGGCCATTACTGATGAAGTCGCGGCTCGTAAAGCAGCTGACACGGCTCTTGATCAGAAACTCGGTCAGGAAATCGCCGATCGCAAAGGCGCTGACGCTGCTCAGGACAAAGTAATTCAGCAGGTCAATGACAACCTCGTTACGGCTGTCAACACGATCAACAAGAATGTAGCTGACGGCTTTACTGCTATCAATGCAGTGAATGCTGCCCAGCAGACTCAGATTGACACGAACACGGCTGACATCAAAACCGTATCCGAAGCAGTCAGTGATACGCTGAAACTGGACAAAGACGGCAATCTGCAGAAACAGACCTATGATCCTGACACGAAAACCTTCTCCAGTGCTGACGTTTCTAAAGTAAATATCAAAGGTGACGTCACTGCCACGGGAACACTTCAGGGCAAAACCATTACTGACGGCACAGCTTCCCTTTCTGAAGGTAATTTGACGGGAGCTAAAAATATCACTGCTTCCGAAACAATCACCGGTGGAACATTGACAGATGGTAAAGCAACCATTTATAATGGCAACTTTACAACCACCGACGGAAACATCACCACGACAAACGGTAATATTTCTGCAGGCGGTAATCTTTCTTCTGGTGGCAATTTGACTGTTACGAATAATGGCACAATAGGCGGGAACCTTCAGGTAAATGGTAATACCACGACGAATGGTACTACCACAACGGGCGGCCTCACGGTCAACGGCGCATCAACTTTCAACGGAACTCTCACTGCCCAGGATGGCACATTCTCCGGCGACGTATCCGGAAAGAGCCTCCACTCTAACACGGATATCACGGCAAATGGCGATATCAGTGGCAAAAACATTAATGCTTCCGGTGATCTGGATGTCGATGGTAAAACCACGACTGGTTCGCTTGACGTAACCGGCGACAGTACTGTTGGCGGCAATCTCGAGGTTGGCGGCACTTCCACCTTCAAAGACAATGCAACCTTTGAAAAAGATGTCACGGTCGAAGGTCAGCTCAATGTCGATAAACTTCATATTGCAGAAGACGCTAACAACTACACTGACATTGACGGCGGCAAAGTTACTTCCAAAAACATGCTTACTGACGATGAGGGCACCGTTCACACCAGCGTATCTAAATTTGACGAAAACGGCAGTTCGATCTCCGTCAATGACGGTACGACCACGACGAAGTCCACGCAGACCGCTTCCGGTTTCAGTGAATCCCTCGCCGGCAAAGGCTCAACGGATGAATGGGGTTACAATCGCGACGTTTCCCAGAATAAGGGCGATGTCAAAGTCAGCGAAGCCATTAGCGGCAAAGACGGTAAAACCTCCAACACGGAAACCAAGAGTGCAGACCGTACTCAGGAAAAAATCACCGATGGCACAAACACCACCCTTACGAATCAGGATGCAAAGAAACTCAGCAATTCCATCACTGACGGTAAAAATACCAGCAGTGCCACTCAGAACGCAACTTCGGATACTGTAATGGTAAAAGACGGTACGAATAAATCGACTGTCAACCAGACCGCATCTCAGATTTTGGATACGGTCAAAGGTGCTGATTCCTCTACTACCTTTAAACAGGACACCAAAAATATCGGTGCTTCTGCAGAACAGGGTACCATTACTCTGAAGGCCAAAGATCTGGTCAACGACGCTTCCGAAAACATGACAAATAAGGTTGGTAAGGACTTGACGACAACGGTCGGCGGAAATATGTCTACCACGGTCA
Organism: uncultured Veillonellaceae bacterium; assembly: GCA_902766015.1. Lineage (GTDB taxonomy): Bacteria > Bacillota > Negativicutes > Selenomonadales > Selenomonadaceae > RUG11126. The sequence continues at coordinate 4,858 of CACXCC010000043.1, read as the reverse complement.
AAGGTGACCTCTATGAGATCATCACGGGACACCGCTCTTCTTCCGCAGCTTCGATGGATAACACCGCAACGACCGGTGACATCAAAAACACGGCGAAAAATGGCACGATCAGCAACACCGCAAAGAACATCACCAATACGGCTGATGAAGGTATCACGAATAAAGCTGCTACGATTTCGAACGAAACGACCGGCGATCTCACGAATAAAGTCGGCGGCGATCTCGTTGAGATCATCACCGGCAAGAAGAGTGTAACCGCTAACGAGATCGAAAACACGGCAACAACGACCATCAAGAACAGTGCTGCTTCGCTCGAAAATACGGCAACGACCGGTGACATTAAGAACTCGGCAGCAAACGGCACGATCGAAAACTCTGCAAAGAATATCACCAACAAAGCTGATGAGACGCTCAGCAATTCTGCTAAGAACGTCGAAACTACAGCAACCGAGTCGATCAAGAACTCTGCGACGAACATCACCAACACGGCTTCCGAAGCTCTCACGAACAAGGCTGACACGATCACCAACGAAGCTACGACTTCCGTAGAAACAAAAGTCGGTGATACGACAGTCACGACGACGAAAGACGGCACGGTCTTCAGTGACGGCAGTACGACGACAACAATCAAAGGTGACACGATCACGACGGGCACCGTCAACGCTAATGACGTGAACGTTGCCAACAAGACGACCACGAAGGAACTCGAAGTCACCAACGATGCAACAGTCGGCAATGACCTTACTGTCGGTAATAAAACGGCTACAAAAACTCTCGAGGTTACCGAAGACGCAAAAGTCGGCAAAAATCTCGAAGTCGACGGCGACACGACGATGAAAGGCAATGCCACGGTCGAAAAAGATTTGACGGTCAAAGGCACAGCGACCACCAAAGATCTTGAGGTCACCAATAATGCGAATGTCGCCAATGACCTCACAGTCGGCAACAAGACAACTACGAAGGAACTCGAAGTCACCAACGATGCAACAGTCGGTAATGACCTCACGGTTGCCAACAAGACGACCACGAAGGAACTCGAAGTTACCGAAAACGCCAAAGTCGGCAAAGACCTCGAAGTCGGCGGCAACACGACGATGAACAGCAATGCTACGGTCAAAGGCGAAACCGTTCTTGAGAAAACTCTCCTCGTCAAAGACAACACGACCCTTGAGAAAGATCTCTCGGTCGGCGGTGACACGACGATGAGCGGCAACGCCTCGGTTGCTAAAGACCTCTCCGTCGGCGGCAACACGAACGTTTCCGGCGACGTCACGGCGAACTCCTACAAAGTCGGCGACAAGACCTACATTGACTCGAACGGCATCAACGCCAACAGTCAGAAGATCACGAAGGTCGCACCGGGCGAAATCAGTGCAAACAGCACGGATGCCGTCAACGGCTCGCAGCTTTACAGCATGAAGGGCGACATTCAGGCAAACCGCGATGACATCCAGTCGAATCAGGCCGCGATCCGCGACAATCAGGAGAAGATCCACGAGAACAGCCGCCGCATCAATAAAGTCGGCGCAGGCGCTGCAGCCCTTGCCAACCTCCACCCGCTCGAATATGACAATGACAGCAAGTGGAATGCAGCAGCGGCAATCGGCAACTACCGCAACGAAACGGCAGGAGCAATCGGTATCTTCTACCGCCCGAATGACGATGTCCAGCTCAATCTCTCAACGACAGTCGGCTCGAGCGATGACACGATGATCGGTGCAGGACTTTCTGTCCGTCTCGGCAAAGGCGGTAACAAGCATCGCCGTGACGAAGCAACGGATAACAGCAAAGTCAAGATGCTCGAGGAAAAAGTCAATATCCTGACGACGCAGATGGATGCCCTGCTTTCCGTCCTCAACCCGAAGATGTCTAAGGACTTCCCGGATGTTCCGGAAAACCACTGGGCTTATGAAGCCGTTTCCCACCTTGCCGGCAACGGAATCATTGAAGGTGAGCCGGACGGACAGTTCCACGGCGATCGCACGATGACGCGTTATGAGATGGCGACGATCATTTACAACGCACTGAAGAAAGGCATTGCTGCCGAACAGCGCCTTGTTGACGAATTCCGCCCGGAACTGAACGCGATCCTCGCAAAAGACGCTGACTAACCGAAAAACGGCAAACCGTAACACGGTTCATTCTCGGAAAAAGGTCCGCCGACCCTCCATGGCGGATCTTTTTTCCGATATAATAAGGGTATACCCCACCGTTTCGAAAGGAGGTTTCTATGCTTCAGATTGCTATCTGTGACGATAACAAGGAAGATCTCGAGAAGATTCACCAGGCCGCAATCGCGTATTTCGGCGAGACGAATCCGAACGTGAAATACTATCTCTACAACACGTCGTTTGACCTGCTCGATGACATTGAAAAACATAACGTCTTCGATATCCTGCTGCTTGACATTTGTATGCCCGGCATGCTCGGAACGGATGTCGCTGCGGAACTCCGTAAGGAGAAACTCACGAGTGAAATCGTCTTTTTGACGACGAGTGACGAATTCGCCATCGAGGCGTTTGCCGTCAATGCCGCGCATTATCTCCTCAAACCGTTCACGCAGGAGCAGTTTGACGAAGCGATGATCCGCGCGCAGGATCGGATCCGTCAACGCAACAGCCGACGTATTCCGTTCCGCATTCGCAGCGGCGTACGCGTTGTCGAGATTGACAATATTATCTACGTTGAGAGCAACGGTCATATGCTGGCCGTTCATCTGCAGGACGGCGATGTTGTCGAGTCACGTCAAACGCTCACGACCCTGCTGGACACGCTCGAATCGCTCGCACCCGGACAGTTCGTCAGTCCGTCGAAAGGCTATATTGTCAACCAGAAAAGCATCCGCTCGGTCAAAAGCACGTACGTCGACATCGCGGATGCGCAGATCCCGCTCCCGAAAGGGAAATACCGTCAGTTCCAGGAAAGTTATTTCGACTATATCTTCTCCCTCTGACAACCGCATTTGACGTATAACGCAAAAATCCGCCCCGGTTTCTCGGGACGGATTTTTTATTGCCGTGATGTTATTTCTTTTCGTAGTAGTAGCGCGTCCACATCGTCGCTTCGGAGAGCGAGGGATGCGGTGTCATCGTTTCGCTCATCGTTTTAACGGATGCGGGATCGAGCGTCCGCGTGAGAGGCAGCGCGCGGAGTTTTTTGACCGTTTCCGAGGCGATTTCGGGGTGAACCGGCGTTACCGTGTGGGTGCCGGCTGTCAAAATCTGGACGAACGGCTGGATGAGGATAGACGCTTCGACACCGATGATATGGGCGCCGAGGATGTTTTTCGTCTTCGCGTCAATGACGAGTTTGACAAAACCGTCGTCATCCGCGCCGGGCTCAAATCCGAGGGCATAGCCTTTAGCCGCCGCGGAGTAATGGTTTTTCGCCGTTTCAACTTCATACCCCGCGTCACGCGCCTGACGTTCCGTGAGTCCGACGTGAGCCGCTTCGGGGTACGTGTACGTGACAGCCGGGACAACATCGTAGCGCATCCAGCGCCATGTTGACGGGTCGCTCTCGTCAAAGAGGTTGTCGGCGAGGATTTCGGCTTCGCAGTTCGCCTTATGACGGAAGGGAGCCTGACCGTTGATGTCTCCGATCGCCCAGATGCCCTCTGCCGTCGTCTCGAGGAATTCGTTCGTCGGGATGAAGCCGCGCTTGTCCGTTTTGACGTCGGTGTTTTCGAGATGCAGGAGATCGGTCGTCGGCGAGATGCCCGGCGCGACAAGGATTTCCTCGGCGCGGACTTCGCCCTCCTCCCCCGTCGTGCGGTCGCGGAAGGCAAGGACTTTTTCGCCGTTTTCGACGCGCACGCTCATCGTGTCTTTGTTGAGTTCAACGTTGACACCGTAGCGGCGGAACTGCTTCAGGAGGAATGCCGATATTTCTTCGTCTTCTTTCGGGAGCAGGCGGACGTTATGCTGGACAATCGTGACTTTCGTTCCGGCCGCGTCAAAGACATGCGCGAATTCGCAGCCGATCGGACCGCCGCCGATGATGATGAGGCTCTTGTACGGTTTTGCCGGGTATTTCGGGCCGAAAAATGACTCGGACGTCACATAGCCCGCTTCCTCAATTCCGGGGAGTTTCGGGATCTTCGTGCGTGCGCCCGTGCCGATGAAGATCTGCTCGCCCTCGAGATCGGCCGTGCCGCCCGCGTTCAGCGTCACGCGGATCGTTTTTTTCCCCGTGAATGCGGCCGTTCCTTTGTAGATGGTAATTTCGGGGAACTGCGCGTAATACGCCTCGACGGCACTGCTTTCGCCGACTTTTTCGTGCAGGCGCGCCGAGACTTTCTCCCAGTCGAGCGTTACGCCGCTCACGTTGACGCCGATGCGTGCGGATTCTTCGATCTCGCGCAAACGGTTTGCCGCGGTGACGAGGATTTTCGTCGGGATGCAGCCGCGGTTCAGGCACGTTCCGCCGAACGCGCCGCGCTCGATGATCGCGATGTGTTTATGTTGACGCAGAGCCGCGTCCGCGATGATGTTGGCCGCGCCCGTGCCGATGATGATGACGTCGTACTGTTTTGCCATGTTCCAGCCTCCTGTACTGTTCGTTTTCCGTTTCGATCTGTCTTTATTATACGGAAATCCGCCGTACCCATTCAAGTGACCGGGTTACAGTAGCATGTCACGCTTTAACCGCCCATCTGAGCTTTGTCGAGTGCGCCCGCGGATTTGCGTAGCATTCCTCGCGTCCCGGACGGATGACGTCTCTTGCGATCTCGGCGTAGACGCCCTGCCCGTAAAACGCCTTGAACGCCTTTTTGACGATGCGGTCTTCGCCGGAATGAAACGTCAGGATGGCTGCGCGGCCGCCCGGAGCGAGGGCATCGGGCAGCTTTTCCATGAAT
>CACXCC010000042.1 GCA_902766015.1 uncultured Veillonellaceae bacterium | reverse complement strand
TCAGCGCGTCGAAGTTTTCGGCTCGAAAGGCGTTGCGATGAACGGCAACGATATCCCGAACACGGCAACGTTCGCCGATGCGAACGGCACGGTCGGCGGCACGGCGTTCCAGGTCATGTGGGACCGCTACGAGAAAGCATTCGTCTCCGAGATGCATGCATTCGCCGATGCGGTCATCAATGACAAAGAAACGCCGGTCACGGGCGATGACGGACTTTATCCGGTTCTCATGGCCGCGGCAGCGACGAAATCCCTGCATGAAGGCCGCCCGGTCAAGATCAGCGAAATCGAAGGCTGATTGACTCGTTTTCCTCAGAATACTCCCAATTGATTCAATAAATATGTTGATTTCCGGCTGTCGGACTCCTCCCGGCAAGCCGGACTTTTTTGCGCAAAAAAAGAAGCGGCCGCCTCAACGGGTATGTGTTTTCGCTTGAAATGATGGTAACGGAAAACACAGCGGGCAGCGTAATTTATGTCAACCCTTATGCGTGAAGTATCAGCCGCGCGAGTCCGAGACCGAGCCAAACAGCGAGAAATCCGCAAATGAGATTCGCGCCGACATTTGCCGCGGCATAAAACGTACTGCCGCCGCGAAGAAGTGTCAGCGTCTCCATGCTGAACGAGGAAAATGTTGTGAACCCGCCGAGGAAGCCGACCGTGAGCAGCAATTTCCACGGACCTGACACGAAATGGAATTCTTCCGTCAGCAAAAGCAGAATCCCCATAATGAGCCCCATGAGAAAACTGCCGACGGTATTAACCGTCAACGTGCCGAACGGGAAAAACGTCCCGAAACGCGCCCCGATCTGTGTCGTGACGAGATAACGGCAGACCGCGCCAATGCCGCCGCCGAAAAATACGAGAAGAATGGACTGCATGATATCACCTTGCCTGAAGTTGTGTTTTGTTCTTTCAGTATAGCACGGGTTGATGGTTTTGAAGTCAATTTTCGGAAATCGTCTCCGCAAAGATTATAGAACGAAAAAAGGAATTTTTACCCCGCGGGGCGAATAAATACATTATTCGTAATCACAGAGAGGGAAGCATATGACGGAAGAAGCGTTTGTTGAAGCGGTGCGCCGCGCGGGGGGACGGGTGTTCCTCGTCGGCGGATGGGTGCGCGATCGGTTTCGGGGCGTGCCGGCGCATGACAAGGATTATGTTGTGTGCGGACTCAACGAAGAGGCGTTTTGCGCCTCATTTCCCGATGCATTCCGTGCGGGGAAATCGTTCCCCGTTTACCGTCTCCCGATTGACGGCAAAACGGCTGAAGTTGCGTTTGCCCGGCGCGAACGGAAAACAGGGGCGGGATACCGTGGCTTTGACGTCATCTTTGACCCGTCCGTGACGATTGAGGAGGATCTTTACCGGCGTGACACGACAATGAACAGTATCGCGATGGAGCTTCCCAAAGGAAATCTGCTCGACCCTTACGGCGGCAGGGCGGATATCCGCGAAGGTATGATCCGCGCTGTGTCAAGTCATTTTACGGAGGATCCCGTGCGGGCACTGCGGGCGGCGCGTCAATCCGCGGAGTTCGGCTTTACGGTCGAACCGGGGACACTCCGCTATATGAAGGCCTGCGAAAAGGAACTCCTCGCGGAACCGTCGGAGCGCCTTGTCGGCGAACTCGAGCGGGCCCTGCGCTCGCCGCAGCCGTCCCGGTTTTTCCGGACGCTTCTCGCGGCGGATCTGCTAAAGTCAATTTTCCCCGAGATCGCGGCGCTCATCGGCAAGACTCAGCCGGCGGCGTTTCATCCCGAGGGCGATTCGTTCGAGCATATCATGCTCGTCGTTGACACGGTCGCACAGGAAACGGATGATGTCGTGGCGCGTTTCGCGGGACTGGCGCATGATCTCGGCAAGGGGACAACGCCCGCGGATATGCTGCCGCATCATTACGGACACGAGATCCGCGGACTTGACGTGTTTGACGCGTGGGATGCCCGCATGCATTTCCCGCGCCGATGGTCTGAGGCGGCACGTTTCGTCATCCGCGAGCATATGCGTGGGCCGCGCATGAAGAAGAAAGGCAAGATGGCAAGGCTGCTTCTCGACATTGACAAGTCGTCGTTGACCCTTGATGAGTTTAACGCCGTCATCCGCGCCGACAGTCACGGACTGCCGCTTTACCTTGCAGGCGGAGCGTTTTTCCTTTCCGTCATGAAGACGGTGTCGGGACGTGACGCACCGGAGGGGCTGCAGGGGCGTGAGATCGGCGAATGGATCTTTGCGCGTCAGTGTGAGGTATTCCGCAAGGCGTACGCGGATGTTCTCCGTGCGTTGAACACGTCATCGTAACCGGAATTTGGCTTATGCATAGCAGAGGGTATTGATAAATCGTTCCTGTTTTGTGTTACTTTTTACCTGACAGGCCGAATTTAATATGATATAATAAGAAACGATCATTTGGAGGAGGCATATTTATGAGTTGTATTGTGCCATATAAAGGCGTTGCACCAACGATTGACCCCAGCGCGTTCATTGCACCGACGGCATCGATCGTCGGCGATGTCCGCATCGGCGAAGGCGTCAGCATTTGGTTCGGAACCGTTGTCCGCGGCGATTTCCAGCCGGTCATCATCGGTAAGAATACGAATATCCAGGATAACGCGACGATTCATGTCATGCATCACGATCCGACCGTCATCGGCGAAGGCGTCATTATCGGACATAATGCGATTATCCACAGCCACAAGATCGGCGACCATACGTTTATCGGTATGGGATCGATCATCATGGGGCATGTCGAGGTCGGCGAAAATGTCGTCATTTACCCGGGCTCGCTCATTGAGGAACACCGCAAAATCCCGCCGAACAGCCTGATTGCCGGTTCGCCGGCCCGCATCATCCGCGCACTGCGTGATGACGAGATCGAGGCTCTCAAGGGATCTGCGCTGCGGTATCATAATGTTGCCGACCTGTATAAAGACGAGCTGACGAAATAAGTCCGCTCAGAAAAAAGGAGAAATCTATTTCATGGAAAGAACACTCGTATTGCTTAAGCCGGATTCTGTCAGCAAGAAACATATCGGTGACATCATTAAAATTTATGAGGAAAATGACTGCACCGTTGCCGCGATGAAGCTTATGAAAATGGATGAGCGCCTTGCGTCGATCCACTATCAGGAACATATCGGCAGACCGTATTACGAAGAACTCGTTTCCTTTATGACGTCGGGCCCGATCGTCGCACTCGTTCTCGAAGGCGATGATGTCATCCGCCGCGTCCGCGCCCTGAATGGTAAAACGAATCCGGCAGAAGCCGACGAAGGCACGATTCGTCGTTTGTATGCCGAAAGCAAGTCGATTAATGCGGTTCATGCTTCCGACAGCCCGGAAAGTGCCGAGCGCGAAGTTCACATTTTCTTCAACGAGACGGAAATTCTCGACTGACACGTCAATTGACACGAAACGGGCCGGTTTCCCGCATTGCAGAGGCAGTGCCGGGAAGCCGGCTTTTTCGTGTGCGGCGATTGACGTCAACGCCCGTTTGCTATAAGATAGGAAGGTAGTATTTCTTTGCAGGATGGAAGGAGCGATTACATTGTTTAAACAGGTTACAGCCGCGGCGGCAGCAGCCGTTGTCTTTTTGTCGGCGGCGCCTGCGATGGCCGAGGTAGAGCCGGTTTCGGAAACCTTGCCATCCGGCACTTGGACGCGCCCGACAGTCAAACTCGATCAGCCGCAGGCGCAGCGTCGTATCAATGATGACATTTCGAACTTCGTGCACGTATTCCGCGTTGAAAACCCGGAGCCGGGTTCGGCGCAGATTTCGTACAAACAGGGCATTGAGGATAAGGACATCGTGTCATTCGTCTTCCTCGAGGAGCGTGACGGCGAAGTTCGCGCGACGGGACGGACGTATGATAAAGTAACCGGGACGAAAATCCCGCTCAATCAGATGCTTCAGCTGCAGAGCGAAGATCTAGCGGTGCTCGCACAGAAACCGCGCTTTGCCGTCAAACATGACGCGCAGCCGATTGACGGCGCGGATCAGAGTCAAACGCCGCTTTCGGAGCCGATGAACTATTATGTTCTCCCGGACGGCAGTTTAGCGCTTTTATATGACGCCGGGGCGATCGCGCCGGTTTCCGCGGGACCTGCGTATATTTGTTTGACGCCGGTCGAAGCCGCAGAGTTCAATCAGAAGAATTATTCGACGGAGATGTCGTCGATTTTGGGATCGCCCGCGAAGAAAAACGGCAGCCTGGACTTTGACAAGTCCTCGAAGAGCCTGCAGGTGATCGTGTCGGGATTTTAATTTAGGAGGATATGATTTTGTCAGCTTTACGCGAGGAACTCGATCAGGAAATCAAGAAACGGCGCACGTTTGCGATTATTTCGCACCCGGACGCCGGTAAAACGACCCTGACGGAAAAACTGCTCCTGTACGGGGGAGCCATTCATCTGGCCGGTTCGATCAAGTCGAGAAAGACGCAGCGTCATGCCGTGTCCGACTGGATGGAAATCGAGAAGCAGCGCGGTATTTCCGTCACGTCGTCGGTCCTGCAGTTTGATTACGAAGGCTGCCGTATCAACATCCTCGATACGCCGGGCCATCAGGACTTCAGTGAAGATACGTATCGTACACTCATGGCCGTTGACAGTGCCGTCATGGTTCTTGACGTCGCCAAAGGTGTCGAGGCGCAGACGAAGAAACTGTTCCGCGTCTGCAAAGAGCGCGGTATCCCTATTTTTACGTTCGTCAACAAACTCGACCGTTTCGGCAAGGCACCGCTCGATCTCATGGACGAACTCGAGGATGTTCTCGGCATTCGTTCGTATCCGATGAACTGGCCGATCGGCACAGACGGGCGTTATATGGGCGTTTACGACCGCCGCAATAATAAAGTCGAACTCTTCGCCGAGGATACGACGCACGGTCAGGAAGAGCGTACGAGTGAGACGTTCGAGCCGGGCGATCCCGAAATGATCGCGCGTATCGGCGAAGATACGTGGGAAGCCCTGCAGGGCGACATCGAGCTCATCGATGAAGCCGGCGAGGATTTTGACCTCGAAAAAGTCGCCAACGGTACGCTGACGCCGACATTCTTCGGCTCGGCCATGACAAACTTCGGCGTGCAGGATTTCCTTGAGGAGTACATCCGTCTCGCGCCGCCTCCGGCACCGCGTACCTCCTCGGACGGTGTCATCGAGCCGGATGACGAAAAGTTCTCGGGCTTTGTCTTTAAAATCCAGGCCAATATGAACCCGGCGCACCGCGACCGCCTCGCGTTTATCCGCATCTGCTCCGGTAAATTCGAGCGCAATATGAGCGTTTGGCATGAACGTTCGGGCAAGATGATCAAACTCGCGCAGCCGCAGCAGTTCCTCGCACAGGATCGTCAGATCATTGACACGGCTTATCCGGGCGATATCGTCGGCTTGTTTGATCCTGGCGTGTTCGGTATCGGCGATACGATCTGCGATGCGGGGCATAAGTTTAAGTTTGCGGATTTCCCGGTTTTCCCGCCGGAAAAATTTGCGCGCGTACAGGCGAAAGACACGATGAAACGCAAACAGTTCGTCAAAGGCATCGAGCAGTTGACACAGGAAGGCGCAATTCAGCTGTTTCGTCAGGCCGGTGCGGGCATGGAGTCCTATATCGTCGGCACAGTCGGAACGCTGCAGTTTGAAGTCCTGCAGTATCGCCTGAAAAACGAATACAATGTCGATATTGTCATGCAGATGCAGCCGTTCGGCGTTGCGCGCTGGATGGCGTTTGAGGACGGACGCGAAGTCACGCCGGCATCGCTCAAAGGCATTGACCGCGGCATGTTCGTCTATGACCGGCGCGACAATCCGGTGCTCCTCGTCAGCAACGAATGGGCGCTCGGCTGGATCACGGAAAACAATCCGGATCTTCTGCTCAATCACGTTCCGTTTGACAAAAAAGAAGTATAAATCATCATCCCCCTGTATCCCAAGGCAGGGGGATTTTTCCCGTACTTAGGTCGATAATTCTATAGACGAATGTCTAAATAACAACTATAATGATAAGTAATAACAAGGATATTCCTATGGCATAGTCTGCGGAATACTGCAAGATGGTCATGAAAGGATTGGGGGATTGACCAATGGAATTTCGTCAGCTGGAATACTTTTGCACATTAAGTGAAGTCAAAAATTTTACACGTACGGCTGAGATGCTGCACGTTTCACAGCCTTCGGTGACGAAAGCGATTAAGGCGCTCGAAACGGAGTTTCAAATGACGCTGGTCAATCGACGTCAGCGCAAGCTCGAACTCACGGAGGCCGGCAAGACGTTTCTCGTTCATGCGAAGCGGCTCATGCAGGAAATGGAGCGTACGCGTCAGGATATGAACCGGTTTTGTTCGGATAAACGCGGCGTGATCCGTTTCGGCCTGCCGCCTGTGACGGAGGCGTATCTTTTCCCGGAGTTTTTCCGGAATTTCCGCCGCGATTACCCGGATATCCTGCTCGACGTGCAGGAATGCTCCGATTCGCACGAGATCCGCGACCGCGCGGACAAAGGCGAGATCGATTTCGGGATCATTATCGGCGGCATTTACGAAAAGGAAAAGACGGACCTGCAGATGATGGAAGACGAAATGGTTGTCTGCATGTCAAAAAATCATCCGCTCGCGGGACACCGGCTCATCAACATTAAGGAACTCGTGCACGAACGCTTTATCATGCAGCAGCCGAATACGTATCAGTATCAGTCGGTCATGGAAACGTGCTATCACGCGGGTTTTGCGCCGGTCGTCGATCTCTGCACATCGCAGCTCAAGACGATCAAACAGATTGTCGCGAGCGGTATGGGCATTTCGATTTTGCCGCGCTTCGTGACGATGACGGACAAAAATTACGTCTGTGCGAACCTCGAACCGCCGATTCGTCTGCGCGTTTCTCTGTATTGGGGACTGCACAAGGCGATTTCGCCGACGGATCAACAGCTTTTGAATTTTGTCCGGACGTACACGCAGACACAGGAATTTAAGGAATATTTTCATCAGAACTGAGAATGGCGGTGTAGAATTTGCAGCTGAAGAGGCTGGAAGCTTATGGCTTTAAATCGTTTGCCGACCGGACTGTCCTCGAATTTCCCGCGGGCATTACGGCGATTGTCGGGCCGAACGGGAGCGGCAAGAGCAATATTACGGACGCGGTACGCTGGGTTCTCGGCGAACAGAATGTCCGTAATCTGCGCGGGGTGAAGTCGGAAGATATTCTCTTTTCGGGTTCGGCTTCGCGTCGTCCGCTCGGGGCGGCCGAAGTGTCATTGACATTTGACAACAGCGATCATACGCTGCCGATCGCTTACGGCGAAGTGACCGTGACGCGCCGGCTTTATCGCAGCGGCGAAAGTGAATATCTGCTCAATCGGTCGCGCTGCCGTCTGAAGGACATTTTGACGCTGTTCGCGGATACCGGTATCGGACATGACGGCATGAGTATTATCGGTCAGAACCGCATTGACGACATTTTAAACAGCCGTCCCGAGGAGCGGCGCGCATTTTTCGAGGAAACGGCGGGGATTACGAAGTTCCGCAGCCGTAAAAAGGAAACGGAACGCCGTCTCGAGTCGACGCACGCGAATTACGTGCGCATTTCGGATATTCTGCAGGAAATCGGGACGCAGCTCGAACCTCTCCGGGAGCAGGCGGAAAAAACGCAGCGTTTCCGGGAATTGACGGCAAAATATGACGCATACGCTCTGACACGACTCGCCCGCGATTATGCGCGCGAGGAAGAAGCGTGGAAAGAAAGCGGCAAACGGCGCGAAGCCCTGCAGGCCGAAGCCGCGGCGGCCGAAGCGGCTGTTTCCGTTCAGGCCGCGAAAAAAGAAGCGATCGAAAAAGAAATCGTGCAGATCGAGCAGGAAGCCGCAAAACAGGCCGAGGCGAACGAAGAACTGCACCGTCAAAATGAGGACGCGGCACGCGAACTCACGGCCATTGCCGAACGGCGCGATCTGCGCGAAGAGCAGCAGAAACGCCTCACTCTCCGTCAACAGACACTCACGAAGACATTGACGCAGGCGGTGACGGAACTCGCGCGCCTCGCCGACGCCGCATCCGTCAGTAAAAAAGCCGTCAAAGAAGCCGAGGCGATACTCGCGGACGGCGAAGAACAGGCAAAGTCACTGGAACAAGATGCAGAAAAACAAAACAAAGAATTGACGCGTTTTGATGATGAACAGCGGGAACGCACATCCTCCATGGGTGCCATGCGCGAAAAACTCGCCGTTCTCGCGCGCGATCTCGAAGCGGGATCGGCTGACACGGAAGAGCGCGAAACCCGCGAGCGCACAGCAAAAGATCGTCTCGCATCGTATGAAAAGGCGCTCGCGGACGAAAATCGGACCGCGGCGGAGAATCAGCGTCAAATGGCGGCGCAGGAAGAAAAACGGCGTCAGGCGTCAGCAGAGCGTCAGGAGGCGTCAAACCGCGGACAAAAACTCGCGCAGTCGCTTAATCACGCGCGCAGTGCGGAAAATGCCGCTGCGCAGAAACTGCGTCTTTTGCGTCATATGCAGGAAGCGTACGAGGGATTCGGGCGCGCGAACCGCGCCGTTTTGCAGAGCCGCGAGCCGTTTTCGGACGGTGTCGAGGGCGCCGTGGCGGAACTTTTGTCCATTCCGCCGCAGTATGTGACGGCGATGGAAGCCGCACTCGGCTCGGCGATGCAGAACATCGTGACGCGCGATACGGCGACGGCAAAAGGCGCGATCGCCTTTTTGAAACGCGAACGATTGGGACGCGTGACGTTTTTGCCGCGCACGACGATCGTGACGCGGGATCATCCGCGTGTCAACTGGCGTCAGGAAACGGGCGCGATCGGCTGGGCCGACGACCTCGTTGACGTTAGTCCCGAATATCGGAACGTCGCGGCATTCCTGCTCGCGCGGACACTTGTCGCCGACACGCTCGATCACGCACTCGCGATTGCGGCGCGGTATCAACAAAAACTGCGTATCGTCACGCTGACGGGCGAGATTTTAAACCCGGGCGGATCCCTGACGGGCGGCGGCAAACAGCACCGTGATGTCAGCTTTTTGAACCGTCGCAGTGAGATTGAAACGCTGCAGACCGAGCAGGAAAAACAGCACGCAGAAATCGCGCGCCTCGAAACGGAGCTCGCCGCTTGCAACCGCGAGCGGGAAGAGCGCGAACAGGAAGAAAACGCCGCACTGCAGGAACTGCAGGATATGCGCGTCAGTGAAGCGCGTGACGCCGTCCGCAGACGTCAGCTTCAGGAACAGATTGCCGCGGCAAAAGCGGACTTGACGTCACTGCGCGAAGAAGCAGATCGGCGTCAGCAGACATTCCGCGAACAGCAGGAACAGCGAAAAGCGCTCCTGCAGAAACTCCACGCCGCGGAGGACGAAAGCGCCGCCTCCGAGCAGGAACGCGCCGTCAAGTCACGTCAGCTTGCCGATCTGCAGCAGTCCATCCGTGAACTTGACGCAAAGCTCGGCCGGCAGCGTATTGATCTCGCTGTCCGTCAGGAAGAGGCGAAACGTCAGACAGAGCTGTTGACCCTGCGCCGCGCCGAAAAAGCGCGCAGTGAGGAACAGGCGCGCGAACAGGAAGACGAGTCAAAACGCCTGCAGAAGGAATCCGTTCGCGACGACGAACGTCAGGACGAACTGCAGCGCGTCATCACGAAAAACGAATCGATTCTCGCAAACGGTCAGGAAATCCATGACCGTCTGCAGACGCGCCGTTTGACAAAACTGGCCGAAAGCCGCACCTGCGATCAGGAAATGCAGAAGGAAAACCGACGCGCAAGAGACCTGCAGGAACGGTATCACGGATTTGCCGTCGAGGCCGCAAAGCGTGAAGTACAGGTCAAAAGTCTGGCCGAACAGATTCTGCAGCAATACGGTTTGACGCCCCGGCGCGCGCAGGAAGAGGCACTTGACGTGTCCGACACGGCCGTTTCCCGCGAACTGCGCACACTCAAGGGGCAGATTGACGCGCTCGGTCCCGTCAACCCGCAGGCCGTTGAGGAATACGAAAAACTGCGCGAGCGACACGATTTCCTCGAAAAACAGAGCGCGGATCTCGTGCAGGCCCGCGACAATCTCATGAAGATTATCGGCGAGATGGACGAAGCGATGACAAAACAGTTCCGCGAGGCATTCCGCGCCGTGCAGGGGTATTTTCAGGATACGTTTGCACGGCTTTTCGGCGGCGGCGAGGCAGAGCTTCGTTTAACGGATCCGCAGGATATTCTGCATGCCGGCGTTGATATTCTCGTGACACTCCCCGCCAAGAAGCGTCAAAATCTCTCGGCGCTTTCAGGCGGCGAGCGCGCGCTTACGGTTATCGCGCTGTTATTTGCGCTGTTCCGGTACCGTCCTTCGCCGTTTTCCGTCCTTGACGAGATTGACGCGGCGCTCGACGAAGCCAATGTCACGCGTTTCGGGCGTTTTTTACAGGAATTTGCCGGCCGTACTCAGTTTATCGTCGTTACGCACCGCAAGGGGACGATGGCGGCTGCGGACACGATGTACGGCGTTACGATTGCTTCAGCCGGTGTATCGAAAATTATTTCGGTCCGGCTCGATACAGAGAAATGAGGAAGAGATATGGGATTTTTTGACCGATTAAAAAAGGGCCTGAACAAGACCCGCGAAAATCTGACGACAAAGATCGAGAAACTCGTCATCGGCTATGCCGATATTGACGATGACCTCCTCGATGAACTCGAAGAGACGCTCATCATGGCCGATGTCGGCATGCCGACGACGGAAAAACTGATGACGGCAGTCCGCAAAGGCATCAAGAAAAAGGAAATCAACAGCCCGGCTGACCTGAAACCGTTCCTCGCCAAAGAGATCACGAAGATCCTCGAAACAGGCGAAGACACGACGCGCGTCGCCGCAAACGGTCCGACGGTCCTGCTCGTCATCGGCGTCAACGGCGCCGGCAAAACGACGACGATCGGAAAACTCAGTGCGTATTACCGCGAACAGGGCAAGAGTGTCATGCTTGCCGCGGCCGATACGTTCCGCGCCGCCGCGATTGACCAGCTTGAAATATGGGGTCAGCGCACGGGCGCTCAGGTCATCAAACACGAGGAAGGATCCGACCCTGCCGCCGTTGCTTTTGATGCCGTCAAAGCCGCTAAAGCGCGCAACATTGACGTCCTCATCGTTGACACGGCGGGACGCCTGCAGACAAAGGCTAATCTTATGCAGGAACTCGAAAAGATCAACCGCGTCATCGGCCGCGAAATTCCGGATGCGCCGCACGAAACACTCCTTGTCCTTGATGCGACGACGGGTCAGAACGCGATCAGTCAGGCTCAGCTCTTTACGAAAGCCGCGCCGATCACGGGCGTTGTGCTGACAAAACTTGACGGTACGGCAAAAGGCGGCGTCGTCATCGGCATCAAATCCGAACTTTCGATGCCGGTTAAATGGATCGGTGTCGGCGAAGGCGTTGACGATCTGCGCCCGTTCTCCGCGGAGGATTTCGCAAAGGCGCTCTTTAATCTGTAATACCGACCTCTGTGTCATTCAAACTGTCCGCATCATAACGCTGCGGGCAGTTTTTTGTGTCAGGTTTTACAAAACGATTGTCTTTCTTAAACCGGTTTGATACAATTAATGTTATAAAACCGATTGCAAAAATCATGGAAAAGAAGGGATTATCGTGGCCAGAATCAAAGATGTGGCCAAAGAAGCCGGCGTCGCACCGAGTACGGTGTCACTGGTTCTGAACCATAAAGGCTATGTCTCGGAAGCAACGCGCGAAAAAGTCGAGGCGGCCGTCAAAAAACTCAATTACGTACCGAGCGAGGTTGCGCGGAATCTCTCCCTGAGCCGCACGAACACGATCGGCGTCATCGTGCCGTCCGTTTCGCATCCGTTCTTTGCCGAACTCACCGAGGAACTCGAGGAAGCGCTCTTTGCCTTGGGCTACAAAACGATGATCTGCAGCACGCGCCGCAAAGAGAATGCAGAGCAGACGTTCATTGACATGCTCAAGCGCAAAACAATGGACGGGATCATCATGGGGGCTCATTCGCTTGACGTGTCGATTTATCAGGGCGTACGTCAGCCGATTATCGCCTTTGACCGCTATATTAACGACGCGATCCCGATCGTGCATTGTGACCATGAAGCGGGGGGACATCTTGCGGCGTCGGCTTTTCTGCGGCACGACTGTCATCATATCGTTGAAATGGTCGGCGATCAGGCGGTCAAGTCACCGGCAAACCGTCATCATGAAGTTTTGGCGGAAGATATGCGGGAACAGGGGATCCCGTACGATATTTTCGAAATGAAATGGAATGCGTTCGGCTATCGGGATTTTCTCGAGGCGGCGCGCGTACTCTTTGAGTGTTATCCCGATGTTGACGGGATTATCGGCTCCGACGTTGCGATTGCCGCCTGTCAATATGCGGCGGCAGAAAAGGGCCGGAAGGTCCCGGATGATCTGCGCATGCTCGCTTATGACGGCACGGGGATTACACGCATCGGCGTCCAGCCTGTTACCGCCGTGCGTCAGCCGATTGCCGAACTCGCCCGTTTGGCGGCGCGCAAAATCGTCAATCGTGTCAACGGCGTCCGAGACGGTCTGCCCTGGACGGCAAAACCGGTCCTGCTCGAAGGAGAGACCTGCTGAGGCAGGTCTTCTTTTTTTGCCCGTTTGACGTTAATTACCTGAAAAAATAAAAATTGTGCGAAAAAACGAAATATAGGTTGACATTTTCGCCGGGAGGGTCTATTATAATGTCAAACCGATTCGATAAAACCGGTTCGACAGGAGAACGAAGAGAAAATGGTAGGGTTTCGATCCGTTTTGAGAGGTAAAGGAGTGGTATTATGAGTGAACAGATGACCGTGTCAAGTCAGAGATACCGCCTCGGCTATCATCTGATGACGCCGGGAGGATGGATGAACGACCCGAACGGGTTCTCGTTTTTTCAAGGCTGGTATCACATGTTTTATCAGTTTTATCCGTACGCAGCCGAATGGGGTCCGATGCATTGGGGACATGCACGGAGCAAGGATCTCCTGCATTGGGAAACGCTCCCGACGGCGATCGCGCCGGACGAAAACGAGGACGGTTGTTTCTCCGGAAGCGCCGTTGTTTATGATGACAAACTCTGGCTCATCTACACGGGACATCATTATCTCGGCGATAAATCCGATCCGGAAAACTTTCGTGAAGATCAGCGCATCGCGTACAGTGAGGACGGCGTTCACTTCACGAAGTACGAAGGCAATCCGGTCCTGACGCCGCCGGCGGATAATACCAAGCATTTCCGCGATCCGAAAGTCTGGGAAGAGGACGGAACGTTCTATATGATTCTCGGCAGTCAGTCGCAGGATGGTCTCGGACGCGCGCTCCTTTACGTTTCGCAGGATCTGAAATCGTGGCAGCAGGTTTCCGTTCTTGGCAAAGCGAAGAACCTCGAAACGGAAGGCTACATGTGGGAATGCCCGGATTTCTTCCGCGTTGACGGTCAGGATGTCCTTCTCATGTCACCGCAGGGGCTCGAAGCCGACGGGGATCTCTACAAAAACCTCAATCAGACGGGCTATCTCATCGGTACACTCGATCCGGAAACGCACACGCTCGAGCGCGGCGGATTTACGGAGATTGACAACGGTCATGATTTCTACGCGACGCAGACACTTTTGACGTCAGACGGCAGACGCGTCATGATCGCCTGGTTTAACGCATGGGATTCGCCGATGTACGAAAAAGCGGACGGCTGGGCCGGGGCTCTCACGATCCCGCGCGAACTTCATGTTGTGGACGGCGAACTTCATCAGCAGCCGATTCGCGAAATGGACAGCTTGCGCAGCGAGGAATGGCTTCGCGGTACGGCAGAACCGGGCAAAGCCTATGCGGTTCCGCGTCAGAGTGAGGTTCAGCTTGACTTCGGCAAAACGGATCCGGGCAAGCTGTTCGAGATCAGCGACGGCGATCATAAACTGACATTGACACTTGAACCGAACAACCGCCTCGTTCTCGTTCGCAATACGAAGGACGGCGAACGCGCCGCACACCTCACGGACAGCAGCACGCTCTCATTCCGGATT
>CACXCC010000041.1 GCA_902766015.1 uncultured Veillonellaceae bacterium | reverse complement strand
GTCAATTATAGTCCGGCCTTAACATCGCGGCGGTGTTAGGCGCATTTCCTGCTTTTTTATAGCACCTTCTTGCTCTTTTTATACAGAATACAATCGTAGCAGGGCAGAAAAAACACACGCAAAAAAATCCCATTCCGGGATGGTTTATGACCATTCGGAATGGGATTTTACGAATCAGCAGGTTCTTACTCTGCCGTTTCCTTTTCAAATTTCTGGGAAAGTTCTACGTACTGCAGGATCAGGTCTGCGGCCGCCTCGAGAGGCATGTGGCTCGTGTTGATCATGAGATCGTAGTTCTGCGGAGCGCCCCAGGTCTGTCCCGTGTAATACGCATAATAGCGTTTACGCTGTTTGTCAACGGCATCGAGTTCCTTGAGGGAGCGGCTGCCGTAACGCTCGATCGAGCGGCGTTTCCGGAACTCATCATCCGCATAGATGAAGAAGCGATAATGATGTTTGAAATCTCTCAGGATATAGTCGGCGCAGCGTCCGACGAAGACCGCGCTCTTTTCTTCTTTGGCAATGCCGAGAATGACTTTTGCCTGTTCGACATACATCTTATTGTGTTCCGGTACGCGGACAAACGCGTAGTCACCGAGATTGCCGAGGCAGTTCTCCGGGACATTGTACGACGACTCGATGATCGTCTTGAGGTCATCTTCCGTGACATTCGCATCATGTATCTTTCTTGCGGCAGTCGCCACAATCTGACGGTCATAACGATGAACGCCCATTTTGTCAGCGACCATATGCGAAATTTCGCGGCCGCCGCTGCCGTACTGGCGCGTAATGGTAATCAGAGTATCCTTTTCGACCATGAGTAAATATTCCTCCTTAAATCTTAGAGCTCGCCTTTTGCTTCGCGGGCAACAAGGTCACGCATGATCTGCGGATAAATCTTATCGAGTTTGTAGAAGAAGAGAACCAGGATCAGGACAACCCATACGAAGATCGGGCCCCACATGTAGATGTCAACGATCATGTCAATAACCTGCTGGCTCTGCTGAACCGTACCGGAGGACGATGCAACGTAACCGACCATGGAGAGCAGGCCCGTGAGGACAGCACTCGTAAGACCGGAACCGACTTTCGTTCCGACAGAACCGCCGGAGAAGATCAGGCCTTCCTGACGGATATGCGTTTTCCACTGGCCATACTCAACAGCATCGCCGAGGAAACCGAAGATAACGGACTGAACCGGAGCGAAGCCGATACCGCGGACAACGCAGGAGAAGACAACCCAGTTGAAATCATACGGATTGAGAAGGAAGATGACATGACCGATGAAAGCGATGAGAACGCCGGCAAGGGACATGTTACGTTTACCGAAACGCTGAAGGAGTCTCGGGCTGAAGATTGCCATGACGGCGATCGTGATGAGCGTTTCAAGGAGATACAGGCCGCTGTACAGCGAGTCGTTCATGAAAATGTATTTGCAGTAATACGGAAGAATCGTACCGGTAATCGTGAAGATGACGTTCTGCATCATCCAAATCGTCATGCCGGCCCAGAAGTACGGGTTAACAGCGAGGCATTTCAGAGCTTTGCCGACCGGAACTTTGGCGACATTCTTACGAGCTTCGATAACAACGGTCTCTTTGCACTGCGAGAAGCAGAACAGTAAGAGCAGGAGGGCAACGACAGCCCACATCGACATAACTTCGACCCAAGCCATCTGGTTGTCACCGAAGACTTTGATCAGCGGCAGCGTAGCGGAAACAGAAAGGATACGGCCCCAAGGAGACAGGCACATACGCGTAATGGAGAGCATGTCGCGTTCTTTCGAAACACGCGTCATCATTGCGGAAAGTGAGCCGTACGGCAGGTTCAGTGCCGTGTAGCAGACCGTCGTACATAAGTTGTACGTAATGAAGAGGTACGCGAACTGCAGAGCCGAGGAGCCTTGCGGAACGGTATAGATAAGGACGATGGAAATTGCGAACGGGATGCTCATCCAGAGAATCCAAGGACGAGATTTACCCCATTTGGAATTGGTGCGCTCGACGATGAAGCCCATGATAACATCGGAGAAACCGTCGAAGCAGCGGGAAAGCAGCATGACCATACCGACCATTGCCGGGTCAATGCCGGCGTAGTCCGTGTAGAAGAACGTCAGGATACCCATAGCACCCCAAACGACGTTCTGGGCCGTATCGCCCAAGCCATAGGCGATTCGGGTCTTCCAGGACAGCTGTTCTGTAGCAGCGTTACTCTTTTTAGAAACTCCCCCCATTAAAATATGTTGATAATATTAATATAACGTCTTGGTGCCTTTCTGAACACCTTATACATCTATTGTAATTGTTTTCTTAATATTTCATCTACAAAAAATTGCTTTTTTGAATTGTGTGAAATTGCACACATATTCGATTTTAACCGGTATATTAAGGGAGTGTTAAAATTTTTATTTAGAAATTTTGCTCAGTTATATAAAATCTTGTCATGGCAAGAGAATAGCATACTTTCATTTGACGGGTCAATTTGACGGCAAAACAAAATCAACCAATAAAAAAATGGCTGCATAGCGCGAGCCATGCAGCCGATTGGATAACAGGGAATGCAAAGGAAAGATTGAACAAGTCTAAAGGGAAATGACTGTCAGAGATTAGATACCAGCCGTTTCCTTGATGTATTTGCGTGCTTTGATAGCATATTCGAGCGGATTAGCCTTAGCCGGATCCTGCTCTGCTTCAACGAGCATCCAGCCTTCATAGTCGCTGTTCATGATGATATCGAAGAGCGGTTTGAAGTCGATGCAGCCGTCGCCCGGAACCGTGAACATGCCTGCGCGAACGCCGTCGAGGAAGCTCATATTTTCCGCTTTGACTTTGTTGCGGATGTCCATGCGGACGTCTTTCAGATGGATATGAGCGATACGCGGGAGATACTTCTTCAGGATAGCAACCGGATCCTCACCGGAGCAAACGAGATGGCCCGAGTCAAAGAGGAGGTAAACGAGATCCGGATCCGTCTCATCCATGAGGCGGTCAATCTCTTCCGTCGTCTGGACGCAGGTGCCCATGTGATGATGATACGTCATCTTCATGCCCATGTCTTTTGCGACTTTACCGAGTTTGTTGAGGCCTTCCGTCAGCGTATGCCACTGCTCTTCCGTGTTGTACGGTTTGCCGGCGAAAACCGGAACGTCAAGTTTGCCCTGAACACTCGTGCCCTGCTCAGCAACATTGCAACGCGTTGCGCCCATTGCTTTCAGGAATTCGCAGTGTTTGATGAAGTCTTTTTCGACCTGCTCATACGGCTGCGTGAGAAGGAAGGAGCTGAACCATGCACTGGCAATTTCCATGCCGCGCAGGTCAAGAGCTTTCTTCAGGACAACCGGATCTTTCGGGTATTTGCCGCCGATTTCCGTGCCCGTGAAGCCAGCCAGTGCCATTTCGCTGACGCACTGCTCAAACGTGTTCTCTTTGCCCAGATCCGGCATATCGTCGTTCGTCCAGGCGATCGGAGCAATACCGAGTTTTACATTAGCCATGTTAAAAATCCTCCTGCTATATATATATTTGTAAGGAAAAACCAAAAACCCAGTTTAGTGATTAGTATTTTCTTGCTGCTTCGAGGTTGACTTTCATGAGGTTCTCATAAATCTCATGGATTCTCTCGCTCTTCGAGACCTGAGCAACACCGACACGCCACCAGTCGCCGTAGCCGTGAGCCATCGTCTTCGGAAGAACTTTGACATCGATGAGCGTCGAAACCGTCTGTTTCTTCGCGTCAGCGATTGCTGCTTTCAGTTCTTCAACGTTGTGTACGCGATACGATTTGCAGCCATAGGATGCAGCGTTCATTGCAAAGTCAATGGGTACGAAACCGCCGTCGAGCTGGCCCGTCTTTTCGTTGCGGAAACGGAATTCCGTGCCGTAGCTGTCCTGTCCGTGACCGATCTCAAGGTTGTTGATGCAACCGTTCGTCATGTTATCAAAGAGGACAACGTTGATCTTCTTGTGCTCGGCGATCGAAGTCGGCAGTTCGGAATGGAGCATCATGTAGGCAGCGTCGCCGACGAAAGCATAAACTTCGCGGTTCGGCTCAGCCATCTTGACACCGAGAGCTGCGTTGACTTCATAACCCATGCAGGAGTAGCCATATTCGAGATGGTAACCGCCAACGGATTTAGCACGCCAGATACGCTGCAGGTCGCCCGGCAGAGAACCGGATGCTGCGACGATGATGGCATCTTTGTCGATTTCTTCGTTGAGAACACCGAGAACACGCGTCTGCGGCAGAGCCGATTTCGTGAGTTCGATGAATTCTTTGGAGACTTTCTTGAAGTCAAGGTTATCATTGACTTCCGGAACGAAGTCATCGCCCGTGTATTCAACATGGAAAGCGCGGTCTACTTCAGCCGTATCGTCAGCTTTTGCCTGAGCAACTTCTGCCGCGTATTCCGGCGTAACTTTCCAGCCCGTCTTCTCGAGTTCAGCATCGAGGTCTTCGAGAGCGACTTTCGCATCGCCGACAACCTGAACGCCGTCCATTTTGTAAGCGTGGAAGTTCGAAATGTTGATGTTGACGAACTCGACTTCCTCGTTCTGATAGAGCCATTTGGAGGACGTCGTGAAGTCCGTGTAGCGCGTGCCGACACCGATAACAACGTCAGCTTTTTTGCCGATACGATTTGCACCGAGGCCGCCCGTTTCACCGATACCGCCGAGGTTCAGCCGATGTTCCCAAGTGATCGTGCCTTTGCCGGCCTGCGTCTCGCCCCAAGGAATGCCGTATTTCTCAGCGAATTTACGGAACGTATCCTCAGCTTCCGAGTATTTGACGCCGCCGCCAAAGATCAGGATCGGACGCTGTTTACGTTTGATTACTTCAACAGCTTCTTTGATTGCGCGGGCAACCGGATGCGGACGATCGATGTGATGAACGCGTTTCTTGAAGAAGTATTCCGGATAGTCGTAAGCTTCGCCTTCAACATCCTGCGGAAGAGCGAGGCAGACAGCACCCGTGTCAGCCGGGTCAGCGAGTACGCGCATTGCGTGTACTGCGGACTGCATGAGAACTTCCGGACGCGTAATGCGGTCCCAATATTTGCAGACTGCACGATATGCGTCATTCGTCGTCAGGGACAGATCCTGCGGACGTTCCATCTGCTGCAGAACCGGATCCGGCTGACGGTCAGCGTACGTGTCGCCCGGAAGGAACAGAATCGGAATGCAGTTTGCCGTTGCCGTGCCGGCAGCCGTTACCATGTTGGCAGCACCCGGGCCGACGGAAGACGTGCACGCGTACATCTGTTTGCGACGTTTCTGTTTTGCAAAGCCGATAGCTGCATGAGCCATGCCCTGTTCGTTACGGCCCATGTGCATGATGAGGTGGCCCGGATCTTCTTCGAGTGCCTGGCCGAGACCGACGACATTACCATGACCGAAGATGCCGAAGATACCTTCGAACATCGGCGTCTCTTTGCCATCGAATTCGATATACTGGTTGTTCAGGAATTTGACGAGAGCCTGAGCTACCGTCAGTCTGATCGTTTTTGCCATGATGTTACTTTCCCCTCTTTATCGGAAATTATTTCTTATCGCGTTTCGGCTGCCAAATCTTGGAATCGGCATCCTTTTCGTAGAGCCATACATGTTCCGGCAGATCGTTACGGGTCTTATCCCACGGATCGCCCGGCAGATGACGGATCATCCAGCTGTACCACATAGCATAGCCCGGAGCCGTAACCTGCGGATGCATAAGACCGCCGGAGATTTCCGACCAGCTGTTATGCGTAATTTTAAACGCATTGTCGCCGATGAAAGCAGCGCCGAAGCCCTGCGGACGGTCAAATTTATACGTATAAACTTCCGGCTGCGGATGATTGTGCGGCGTATAGCCGGACCAGCGTCCCGGAGAGTTGACAACTTCGCCGTTGACCATGTTGGAGTACGGAGCGTTCGAATAGTCGAAGATCGTACGAACCGTACGCTCTGCCGTAGCATTCCAGAGGCCTTCACCGAAGATATCGCACTGAACATCTTCCGGACGATAGAATACCGGTGCAAAATCACGGTCATTGATCGTTTTCTGGATGAGAACTTCTGCATCCGTATGCGCTTTAATCGTGACTTTCTTGCTGTGCGGTACATGCAGGCAGTACGGATTCTCGTCAAAAAGCGATTGACGTTTCATGACTTCCGTCTTGCCGTCCCAACTGATCTCAACTTCACCCGTCAGGATAACGAATGCCGTCTCTTCATAATCATCCTGGAATTCCAGAACTTCATTGGCATCCATAACCTGATAGCCGATGTCCATCAGCATATCGCTTTCGCGCGTCGTCATCGCGTTGTAGCCGTGTTTTAATTCGCCTAAACGACCGAATCTCATAACGTATCCTCCCATTTCAGTTCCGTGATAACTTTCTCATCAGCGTGTTCTTTCATGAAGGCGTCGATCTGCTCGACCGTCTGCATTGCTTCGGAGCAGCTGTGGCTTGCAACGACCATTGCCGCATGAGCCGTGCCGTGCTGGAGTGCCGTCGGGACATCCCAGCCTGCGAGCAGGCCGTATACGAATGCGCTGCCGTAAGCATCGCCGCCGCCGAAGGATTTGAGCAGTTTGATGTGATAGGATTCGACTTTGTAGGCTTTCTTGTCAGCCGTGTAAGCAATCGAACCTTTCTTACCGTGTTTAATGATAACGATCTTGTTGCCCAGAGCGATGTATTTCTCGGCGAGGATATGATCTGCCGGCTCCGTAGCTTCTTCGTCAAGACCTTCCGTCAGGTTGACTTCATCGCGGGAACCGATGATGACATCACTCATCGAAGCCATCAGGGAGTAATAGATCGAGATTTCTTCTTTCGACTTCCAGCTGTACGGGCGATAGTCGATATCGAAGATTACGCGAGTGCCGTGTTTCTTCGCATAGCGAACTGCCATGAAGCAGGCTTCGCGGGACGGGCTTGCTGCAAGAGCCGTGCCCGAAACGATGAGGATCTTGGTGTCAGCGATATACTGCTCGTCAACATCCTGCGGCGTAATCTGCATATCGGCAACGCAGTCGCGGTACATAAGAATACTGCTTTCCGTCGGGCTCTTGATTTCCGTGAACGTCAGGCCCATTTTCTCGCCGTGTTTTGCACGCGTCATCTGCGTCGTGTCAATACCGCGTTCGTTGTAATAGTTGATGACGAAATCACCGAACTGGTCATCCGAAACGCAGCCGATGAAGCCGACGCTCTTGCCGAGTTTGTTGATGCCGACGGCCATGTTGCCCGGCGAACCGCCGAGATACATCGAGAACGTCTTGACTTTGTCAAGCGTGCGGTTAAGCTCATTCGGGTTAAAGTCCAGCGTTACGCGGCCGATGAGCACAACATCGCGCTTTTTGCTTTCATCAAAAGTAATAACTGGCATGTCATGTCCTCCTCAAGCTTTATTCTCTAAGCCAAAGATCTGCATATGCTTCTTGATGTTTTTGTACGTGCCTTCGACGATGGCATTGCTGAAGTCAAAGTAGTTGGCTTCCGGTTTTGCATCGTGGATAGCTTTGATCTCACGCGCGGAGCTGTCATACGAAGCCGTTGCGATATTGATTTTGCGGATACCGTTATGCAGGCAATTTTTGAAGTCTTCTTCCGTCAGACCCGTGCCGCCATGGAGAACGAGCGGGCATTTGACAACGGCTGCAATTTCTTTCAGACGGTCAATGCGGAGCTGCGGTTTTGACTTGTAGTTGCCGTGAGCCGTGCCGATGGCAACTGCGAGAGCGTCAACGCCGGTTTCTTCTGCGAAACGTTTTGCTTCTTCAACGCTCGTAACGGCAATGTCAACCGCTTTGTAATCGCCTTCTGCACCGCCGACGCGGCCAATTTCGGCCTCAACGGCAGCGTTGTATTTTCTTGCGAGAGCGATAACTTCTTTCGTGCGGGCGATGTTTTCCTCGAGCGGATATTTCGAACCGTCAAACATAACGGACGTAAATCCGAGATCGAGAGCCAGTTTGATGGTCTCCATCGTGCCGCCGTGATCGAGATGAACGGCAACCGGCATTTTGCATTTTTTCGCTGCTGCAACCATGATCGGTCCGAGCAGGTCAAGCGGCGAATAACGCAGGCGTCCTTCGGCGATCTGGATGATCATCGGAGCATGCATATCTTCGGCTGCTTTGATGGCGCCCATTGCCATCTCCATGTCAGATACGTTGAACGATCCGACTGCATACGTACCATCGGCTTTTGCCAGAAGATCCGTCATTTTTACCAGTGACATATCGGTGCCTCCTTAAATCAGAACAGTTCGTTGTAGATCTCGATGATCTGCTCTTTCGTCGGGATACGCATCGTGTTCTGCGGGCTGCCGCTTTCGAGTGCATCGTCAGCCATCTTGCTCGTCTGAGCGAGGAACTGCTCTTTCGTGAAGCCGCGCTGCGTGAGGAGATCCTCGAGAGCCGGGATGCCGACTTCTTTGCAGAAGCGCGTAACTTCGGCAACAAATGCCTCAGCTGCTTCATGATCCGGCGTGTCAGCGTCAGCAACGCCCATCGTGCGAGCGATCGTAGCGAAACGATCCGTGTTCTCTTCGATCGCGAACTTCATGCAAGCCGGAAGAAGAACTGCGTTGGAAACGCCGTGTGCAATGTGGAACAGTGCACCGATCGGGCGGCTCATGCCGTGAACGATCGTAACCGAAGCGTTATTGAATGCGATGCCGGCTTCCGTTGCTGCAACGGACATAGCAAGACGTGCTTCAACGTTTTTGCCGTCTTTGACGCAGATCGGCAGGTTTTTGTGGATCTTCTTAATCGCAGACAGTGCGAACGTATCCGTGAGCGGCTGAGCCTTACGGGACGTATAAGCCTCGATGGAATGGCAGAGCGCATCGATACCGGTTGCGGACGTAACAGACGGAGGAGCCGTCATCGTGAACGTCGGATCAACAACA
Organism: uncultured Veillonellaceae bacterium; assembly: GCA_902766015.1. Lineage (GTDB taxonomy): Bacteria > Bacillota > Negativicutes > Selenomonadales > Selenomonadaceae > RUG11126. The sequence continues at coordinate 21,120 of CACXCC010000041.1, read as the reverse complement.
GCAAGAGCCGGGATGATGGACGGGCCGCCGAGAAGCATCTTGACGTTGTTTTCCGTGTCAGCAATGATCGTGTTCTTCGTAACTTCAGAACCCGTGCCTGCCGTCGTCGGAATCGCAACGAGGAACGGAACCTGCATGTCGATGTTGACGTGCATGTAATCGCTGATCTTGCCGCCTGCAACGGACATGAAGCCGATTGCTTTTGCCGTATCCATCGGGCTGCCGCCGCCGAGAGCTACGAGGAAATCGCAGCCTTCTTCTTTGTAAACTTTCAGGCCTGCATCAACGATTTTGTCAGTCGGTTCCGAGTTGGCACCAGCGAACGTTACAAACGGGATGCCGGCTTTTTCCAATGCACCTTCAACTTTTGCTGCATTGCCGAATTTGACCATGAACTGATCCGTTACGATCAGCGCTTTCGTGCCATGGCCCTTTACATGTGCACCGAGTTCTTCGATGACATTCGTGCCGGAAATAATCTCTCTTGGTACCATAAACGAGTAACCCATGATTTTACACTCTCCTCTGCAACAAGTAACATAATGTGCTTACGAACATTTTCTGGCGTGATCACTTCTTTTTGATAACTTTATGATCACGTTCTGATTACAATTTAATACTTTTCGGCGGCTCTGTCAATATCTTTCAGAAAATTTTTCGTTATTTTCCCATAGACGCAATTTATGTCATGTTCTGTCCTGTTTTCTTTCATTATATCACTCTTATGGTTGAAAAACCGCCATTCCGCACCGGTCGGCAAAAATGTGCAACGTTTCACACGTATTTCCCGCCGCCGTACGGAGAACAGGAAATTTTCCGCAATTCTTCAAATAACTTTGGGTAATTGTGCGGGAAAACTACTTGTTTCTCGTGCCAAATTACACTATAATAAGTGTATAATATGTAACCAGAATTTAATCATATTGTATCCAAAACCCTGACGCTCTTAACGGAGTAATATCACCAAGATGGTAGGTAATCACTATGAAAATCGACCGAATTAACAACATCCACGAACTCCTGAAGCAAGTCCACAGCATCTCCATCAATGACCTGTGCAAGACGTTTGACGTGTCAAAGAATACCATCCGCCGCGACATTGCCGAGCTCGAAAAGGACGGCATTATCCGTAAAGTTTACGGCGGCATCGTACTCGCCGAGCAGGACGGCGTTTCCCCGGAACCGTTCTCTTCCCGCGAAAGCCGCAACACACAGGCGAAAAAACTCATAGCGCGCATCGCGGCATCGCTTGTCAGCGACGGTGACGTCATTTACGTTGACTCCGGCACGACGACGATGCACATGATCCCGTTTTTAACAAAGAAGAACCACCTGACTATTGTCACGGCGAGCGTTCATGTCATCAATGCGGCATCCAATTACCGCAACCTCAACGTCATCGCGACAGGCGGATCGCTCTACATGCCGTCAAAGGCATTTGTCGGCCCGAGCGTGCTCCGCTGCCTGCGCGAATACAATCTCTCGAAGATTTTCCTTGCGGCGACGGGCATTTCGACCGAACACGGCGCAACGAACGCGTCACCGCTCGAATGCGAGATCAAACGCAGCCTCGTGCAGAAATCCTGCCCGAAGTACCTGCTCGTCGACAGTTCCAAACTTGACGTCGCATCACTGATGACGTACTGCGACCTTTCGGCGCTTGACGGTATCATCATGGAACGTCAGCCGCCCGAAAAATACATCTCCTATCTTTCGGAGCATCACATCAAACTCTATACCAATGAAAACCTGCCTTTGACAGCCCTGACAGAACGCGTCTAAGTCGTGTCTCTGCCTTAATATCCTATATAATTAGGAAACAGGAGGAATTTTTATGAAACAACTCGATCTCTGGATTAACGGCAAACACGTCCGCACGAAGGAACAGCGTACCGTCTACAATAAAGCGACGGGTCAACCGATCGCAAGCATGTCGGTAGCGGGACCTGACGAAGTTCGCGCCGCCGTTGACGCTGCCCAGCATGCATTTGACACGGTAGAAATTCCGCCGTATGACCGTTATACGATCATCCTCAAGGCAGCCGATCTCATGATGGCGCGTCAGGAGGAGTTCGCCGCCGCACTGTCGGAGGAAGCCGGCAAACCGCTCAAAGATGCACGCGGTGAGATCGGGCGCGCTTATCAGACACTCATTCTCTCTGCCGAGGAAGCAAAACGCTTCAAGGGCGAGACAATCCCCATCGCGGGCGCACCGGGATGCAGTCATCGCCGCGCCTACACGATCCGCCGTCCTCTCGGCGTCGTCTGCGCGATCACACCGTTTAATTTCCCGGTCAATCTCGCCTGCCACAAGATCGGTCCGGCGATTGCCGCCGGCAATACGGTTGTGTATAAACCGGCTTCGTTTACGCCGGTTACGGCAGCAATGCTCTGCGAAGTCTTCCACGAAGCGGGTCTCCCCGCCGGCTGTCTCAATCTCCTGCTCGGACCGGGTTCGCTCGTCGGCGATCTCCTGACAAAAGATCAGCGTATCCGCATGTTCTCGTTTACGGGAAGTGTTCCCGTCGGCAAATCTCTGCAGGTTGCCGCCGGTTTCCGCCGCTGCGCGCTCGAGCTTGGATCAAACTCCGCCAACATCGTCCACGGTGACGTCAAAGATGTCAAAAAAGCCGCCGAGATGTGCGCACGCTATGCGTTCACGAATGCAGGTCAGGTCTGCATTTCCTGTCAGCGCGTTTACGTCGAGCGCCCGATTTACGATGAGTTCGTCCAGGCCGCCGCTGCGTATGCCAAGACGTTCTGCACGGGCAATCTGGCCGATGAAAAGACCTGCCTCGGTCCGATGATCGCGGAAAAAGAAGCAAAACGCATCGAATCGTGGGTCAATGCCGCAGTCGAAGGCGGTGCAACGATTGTCACGGGCGGTCATCGCAACGGTTCGTATTATGAGCCGACGATTCTCACGAATGTCACACCGGATATGGATGTTGTCTGCAAGGAAGTTTTTGCCCCGGTGTTCTCGATTACGCCGTATGACACGATTGAAGATGCCGTAAGCCGCGTCAATGATTCGCGTTACGGCCTGCAGGCCGGCGTTTTCACGTCGTCGCTCTCTGTCGCTCATTATTGCGCCGAAAATATTGAAACGGGCGGTGTCATTATCAATGACGGTTCGAGTTTCCGCATGGATAATATGCCGTACGGCGGTGTCAAGGACAGCGGCATCGGCAAAGAAGGACCGGAGTATGCGGTTCGCGAGTTGACCGAGGAAAAGTTGGTTGTACTGAATTTTTGACCGTTAAAAGAAACGTTGACATATTAAGACGGCAGCAGGGACGAGTATCTCTGTTGTGAGTGTCAAATCCCGACCGGGACGGAGGCACGGCACCTGCCTAAAAGCTGCCGCTAAAAAAATTGCACTTTCGCTTAATGTAGTCGCCTGTTTCAAACCGCTACGCTTAAAAGAAACAGGCTCCATGCGAAAGTGCAATTTTTTCTTAACGCTTGATGCAGCAAAACGGCAGGTGCCGTGCCTCCGTCCCGGTCGTTATCTTTTCTCAGAATACCTGCTCTTCCCCGTGCTGCCTCCCGCTGCGTTTTCGAGGTCAAAATCATCACAAGACACCGTAACCTGAGGCATCAGGGGGAGCAGTCCGACTGACTTTACGTCAACAGGCGTCAAAACGGCAGACGGTTTCACATGGAGCCCCGTTGTTTCGTTCAAGCGAAGCGCGTTTAACAACGGGGCGACGAAATTCAGTGAAACCGTCTGCCGTTCAGCCTGTAGCATGGAAGGAGGACTGCTCCCCCCGGATGCCGACGGGATATCGGATTTTATCGATGACTCAATTTTTAGCCGACAAGTTCGTAGCCGGCGTCGGCAATAACTTTGGCGAACTCATCCTGCGGGATCTCGCGCGTGGCTTTGACGTCAGCTTTGCCGCCTTCGAGATCGACCGTGACATCCGTGACGCCGTCCATTTTGGCGAGCGCATCATGAACGTGTTTCTGGCAATGTTTGCACATCATACCTTCGATTTTTAACGTTTTTTCCATAGCAAATTCATCCTTTCCCGGATCTTCCGGAACGATTGCGGCGGCTGATGCTGCCGCTTTTTTTATGGGCTCTGCCTCTGTGGCAGGTGCTTCCGTTTTTTCGGCGCGGATCGGGCTGAAACCGCGCAGGCGCAGGGCGTTGCAGACGACGCAGACGCTTGACATGCTCATGGCGGCGGCACCGATGATCGGCGAGAGTTTGATGCCGAACGCCGGATAAAGCAGGCCCGCCGCAAGCGGAATGCTGATGACGTTGTAGAAGAACGCCCAGAAGAGGTTCTCCTTGATATTGCGAATGACGGATTTTGACAGTCGGATCGCGTTGACGGCGTCGAGAAGGTCACTGCGCATGAGAACGGCATCGGCGCTTTCGATGGCCACGTCGGTACCCGCGCCGATCGCGATACCGAGATCGGCTTTTGCGAGCGCCGGCGCGTCATTGATGCCGTCGCCGATCATCGCGACTTTATGCCCTTCGGCCTGCAGGTGCGCGATATGTTCTTCTTTATTGGTCGGCAGGACGCCCGCGATGACTTTCGGGATGTGCAGGCGGCGGCGAACGGCCTCGGCCGTGCGTTCGTTATCTCCCGTAAGCATGACGACTTCGATGCCCATATCTTTGAACAGGCGGATGGCCTGTGCGCTCGTCTCTTTTTCGACGTCAGCGGCGGCAATGATGCCGAGAATCCGTTTTTCATCGGCGAAAAGGAGCGGCGTGCGTCCTTCGTCGGCGAGTTTGTCGAGTTCGGCCTGACGGTTTGACACGTCAATGCCGTTTTCCTTCATCATCGCGGCGTTGCCGGCAAAATAGCGATTTCCGTTGTACACGCCCGTGACGCCGCGGCCGAAAACGGCCCGGAAGTCATTGACGTCAACCGGCGCGATCCCCTGCTCCGCCGCGTAAGACGTAATGGCTTCGGCAAGCGGATGTTCACTCCCGGCTTCGAGTCCCGCGGCGATCGCGAGGAGTTCGTCACGGTTCGTGTCAAACGGAAGAATTTCCGTCACCTGCGGATGCCCCGTTGTGATCGTTCCGGTCTTGTCCATGACGACTGTGTCAACGGCATGCGCCGTTTCGAGCGCTTCGCCGGATTTAATGAGAATGCCGTTTTCGGCACCCTTGCCCGTACCGACCATGATGGCCACCGGCGTTGCAAGGCCGAGCGCACACGGACAGGAAATGACAAGAATCGAAATCGCCATGGAAAACGCAAATTCAACACTTGCACCGGCGATAAGCCAGCCCGCACCGACAACGAGAGCGATCGTGATAACTGCCGGCACGAAAATCCCGGCAATTTTGTCCGCCGTGCGTGCAATCGGCGCTTTTGTCGCACTCGCTTCATCGACGAGGCTGATAATCTGACTGATCGTCGTATCGCTGCCGACGCGCTGCGCCATAAAGCGGAAGAATCCCTGTTTGTTGATCGTCGCGGACGTTACCGTGTCGCCTTCGCGCTTTTCGACGGGGATTGACTCGCCCGTGATCGCGGATTCGTCAATACTTGTCGTGCCCTGCGTGATGACGCCGTCAACCGGGATGCGTTCGCCCGGACGGACAACGATCGTGTCGCCGACAACGAGTTCGCTGACGGGAACAACGCTTTCGGCGCCGCCGCGGATAACATGGGCCTGTTTCGGCGCGAGATCCATGAGCATGCGGAGCGCCTGACTCGTCTGCCCTTTGGCGCGTGCCTCGAGGTATTTGCCGATGTCAATGAGCGTCACGATCATGCCGGCCGACTCAAAGTACAAATTTGACGTGTACTCCGTCACAAGTGCGAGGTCGCCGTGCCCGAGTCCCCAGCCGATGCGGAAAATCGCAAAAACGCCGAAGAGCGCCGACGCCATCGAACCGAGTCCGACAAGGCTGTCCATGTTCGGTCCGCCCTGCGCGAGCGCACGGAACCCGTTGACATAATACTTCTTATTGAGGTAAAGGATCGGCAGGACGAGCAGGAACTGCGTAAACGCAAATGTCAGCGCATTCGCCGGTCCGACAAACAGATCTGTGTACCACGCGGGGATATTCCATCCCCAGCCGGCACCCATATGCAGCCACGAAACGGCCATAACAGGGATCAAGAAAACGATCGACCAGACGAGGCGGTGTTTCATCTCGCGGATACCCGCTTCAACGGCCGTTTCTCCCGGTTCGGAAGATTCGGCGGCGCCGGTTGACGTTGACGCTCCCTTGACGGATGCGCCGTAACCCGCATGTTCGACGGCCGCGATGATCGCCGCCGGATTTGTCTTTGCCTCGTCATACTCGAGCTGCATGCTGTTTGTCAGCAGATTGACCGTGACATTTGCCGTGCCGTCAACTTTGCGGACGGCCTTTTCGACACGGGAGGAGCATGCCGAACAGCTCATACCCGTAATGTCAAATTTTTCTTTTTTCATGGTGCCTCCTCACTTCATGACCTTCTGCAGCGTCACGACGAGCTCGTCGACGACTTCATCGTGCCCCGCGCGGATGTCATCTACCACGCAGGTCCGAATATGCTGGGCCAAGAGTTCCTTGTTGAAACTGTTGAGGGCACTCTGAATCGCGCTGACCTGTGTCAGGATGTCGACGCAGTAACGGTCGTCCTCGACCATTTTCTCGACGCCGCGCACCTGTCCTTCGATCCGCCGTAGGCGGGAGATCAGGCACTTGTATTCTTTGCCCTCTTTGTCGCGGTGCTTATGCTTTACGGCACAGCAGCACGCATTTTCCTCGGCCATGTCAAGCGCCTCCTTTTCGTTCATACACACGTTTATACCCTATTGGGGTATTCCTTTTCCACATGTCCTATCATATACCCTCATAGGGTATATGTCAATGAGAAACAGTTCCATTTTGACGGTCAAATGCAAAAAAAGAACCCGCACACCGTTTCGGCATGCGGATCCCGTTGAAAATCGCGGATATGCGGTTGTGTCAAATGCCTGACGTCAGTCACGCCAATGATGCGGATGGTGCGCCCCATCGTGCGGCGAGACATAATGATGCCGGGAGTCGTCGATGGACTGCGCGATAATGTCACCGATGAGTCTTCCCCAGTCAACGCCGCCGCCCTCGCGCCGCGGCGCTTCCGTTATCGTACGCGGATGCGCTTTTTCGTCGGCGCGCTGGAGATCCTGCCAAAGATCGTCATCGGTCTGATCCGAGGCCTCCCACGCCTTTTTAAGCTCGGTATACGCGTCCTCGTACTGTTGACGGTCATAATAGATGAGTCCGCGGTACTGATGACAGCGCCAAACCGGATAGACGGAGTTGTCATGCGGCTCATGCTGAGCGGCGTCAAAGTCATCAAGTGCGAGATTGTCACTGTTGAGCTCATAATAAGCGCGCCCGCGCAGATAGTACGCATACGCGCGCGGACTGCCGGAAACGGAGCTGTCATGGATGACATCCGAAAGATCATGGATCGCGTCATGCTGCTCGCCGCGCTGAATCATTGCGACGCAGCGGTCAAACACGGCATTGACGGCATAACTGTTTTCAAGCTGTGAGCCGATATCCTGCTTTTCGCTGCCGCTTGCCTTTTGGTATTTGCCGAGCAGTTCCTCGTTTTCCTTTTTGAGCTCGTCGCGTTCCTTCTGCAGTTTTTCGATTTCTTTTCGCTTCGCCATCATCGCCTGCAGATCGATATGATCCGTGTCAACTTCGGCCGTCAGACGCACGACGTAGCGCCAGGTCTTGCCGATGAGCTGCGGTTCATCTTCTTCGTTCGTGACCTTCAGCACGGCGCCCGAAATCGTACGCACGTCATCCTCGGTAAGCTCCATATTCTGCGTCTTGGAATAACTCTCGACGTAAACGCCGGCCTTTTCGACGGCACTTCGCATCGCTTCCTGACGCGCCGCGTCACGCGCGATCTTCGGCGAGTCATTGTCCCCCATAATGTACGTGCCTTCGGCTTCGATAATCTGCGGCGCCGCCGACACGGACACCGTTCCCGTCAAACACAGGCACAGGATGAGAAGGATTTCCCCCAGTCTGCCCACTTTCGCCACCTCTTTATGTCAAATTCCCGGACATACTTCTTTACTCTCTATTGTAGCGGAAAGTTCGACGCTCTGCATTAATCTTTGCTAAAATTTTTCGGGTCAACGAAAAATTTCCCAAAAAAGTGTTGACAAAGTACGGCATCTTTCGTATAATAAATCCTGTCAGTTGCGAGAGCGACAGACTAACACAAAAGATGCTGATTTAGCTCAGTTGGTAGAGCAGCTCATTCGTAATGAGCAGGTCGTAGGTTCAAGTCCTATAATCAGCTCCATTGAAAATTCAAGGCTTCCCGATCGGGAAGCCTTTTTCGTATGTAAAACGAATACAAAAAACGGAGACATATGCCTCCGTTTTTTTGACGTCAAATCCACGTCAATCCAATCGATCCCCCTTCTCCTGCAGCGTCTTGATCCGCCGCGCGTCGCGCAGGATGGATTCGACATTGGCGATATAGTCCTCCTCGGCCGCGCGCATCGCGTCCTGCATGGGATTATGTCCGATTTTCGTACCGAAAAACTCCGCGCAGAGTTTGCGCAGGGCTTTGACGTTCTTTTTCTGTGTCAAAAGACGGCCGATATTTTTCTCGTCAACGCCGGCAAGCGCCGCGTCAATTTCGCGGTGCAGACGCTGAAACTCCTCCATTTTGTCGCGGTGCTTAAAAAGTTCGCGGCGGAATCCCTCCATCGCGAGCTTATCCTCCGGTGACATGGCAAAATCCGGCATAGCCTCGTGATGATCGTGTCCGCAGTCTTCATGCGAATGGACGTGATCATGTCCGCAGCCGCATGACGCATCGTGATGATCGTGTGCGAGTGCTGCTTCAACTTCGGGCGGTAAATGGTGATCGTACTCCGCCTGCAGAATTTTTTCTTCTTTTTTATCCATATTCGGTTCTCCCTCTCTGTTTTTGCGTGGGAATATGCTATAATAAGAGTATCAATACTATCATACCATATTTTGACAGAAAGAAGGGATTGACATGAGTAATGCCACGGAAGCGCCGATTCTCGTAATGGGCGCGATGGATGTCGAGACAGATTATATCATCGGCAAAATGACGGATGTTAAGCAGCGGATGATCGGGAAATGGTCGTTTGCATCAGGCCTGTTTGAGGGGCGTCCCCTCGTCGTCTGCCGCACGGAATGGGGCGTCGCAAATGCCTCTGCCTGCACGGCTCTCGCGATGGAAGCGTATCATCCCTGCGCCGTGATCAGTCAGGGGACATCCGGCGCGCACGATCCGGAACTCCTGAACTACGATATTGTCATCGGCAAAAAAACGGTCAACACATCAGCCTGGAAATCGCATTTTGAGCCGCAGGGTTCTGTTGACGACCCGACGAATATCGAGGCGATCGGTGTTTTTGCCTATGACAAGCACGCCGGAAAGTTTACGCAGGAAGTCTATCACTATGCGTCAAAGCGCCTGCTTGCCGCCGCACGGAAAGCGGAACCGACGTATACACGCGGCCACGTTGTCGAAGGAACGATCGGCACCTGCGATACGTGGAACTGTCAGGTTGACCGGGTTCTTTTCCTGCACAAGTTCTTTGAGTCATCGGTCGAGGATATGGAAAGTGACGCTGTTGCTCAGATCTGCCAGACGTACGATGTACCGTTCCTCGCGATCCGCATTGTGTCAAATTCAGTCTTTGAAGGCGATCAGGATTGGGATCTGCGGGTCGGGCCCGTTTGCCAAGAGTTTGTTTTGAATGTCATCCGCAATATCGAGTTGTGAGTTGACATCAACGGGACACGAAAAAAGCTCCGCTTGCGCGGAGCTTTTTTTGTGTCAATTTGCGGTTGTCCGATCAGATCTTGTTGGCAACGGCACCGAGTTTACGATGACGCTGGAAAAGAACGACAAGAACGATGAGAACGATGCCCATGATGTCCGTCTCGATGCCCGGTTTGATGAGCAGGAGACCGCCGACGATGAGGATGATACGTTCAAGGATCGTGCAGTTGTCGCTGAGATAACCGATCAGTGCGGAGCTCAGGGCAACCATGCCGATCAAAGCAGTAACGGTCGTTGCGACAAGTCCCGGTATGGTCGCATCAATCATGAGCATTTCCGGTGACAGGACAAACATATACGGGATAATGAACGCCGCTATAGCCAGTTTCGATGCGTTGACGCCTGTCATCAACGGATTACCTCCGCTGATACCGGATCCGGCGAACGCGGCAAGAGCAACCGGCGGGGTAACGTCGGCGATAATGCCGAAGTAGAAAACGAACATATGTGCACAGAGAATTGGAACCCCCATCTGGACAAGAGCCGGCGCTGCGATCGTCGAGGTAATAACGTAGTTTGCCGTCGTCGGAACGCCCATGCCAAGAATGATCGCCGTAATCATCGTGAAGAACATCGTGAGCAGGAGCATGCCGCCCGAAAGGTCAAGAAGTGCGGACGCGAGTTTCAGGCCGACGCCCGTTTTCGTGACAACGCCGATGATGATACCGGCCGAAGCACAGGCGATGAGAACACCAAGGACATTGCGGGCACCTTTATCGAGACCGCGAACGATTTCGATCGGTTTCATACGCGTCGATTTGCGAATCATAGAGCACAAGATCGAGAGGATAATGGCGACAAGAGCCGCACGCATCGGCGTATAACCCGAAACGAGAAGGTAAACGATAACGATCAGAGGAATGGCGAGATGGCCGCGTTCGCGGACAAGGTTACCGAATTTCGGCAGCTGGCTGCGCGGAATACCTTTGAGGTTCGAACGTTTTGCTTCGAAATGAACGCCGAGCCAGACACCGGCGAAGTAAAGCATTGCCGGAATAATCGCGGCTTTGACAATATCGATATACGGAACACCGACAAATTCAGCCATGAGGAATGCCGCAGCACCCATGACCGGCGGCATTAACTGTCCGCCTGTCGAAGCGGCCGCTTCAACGGCACCGGCGAAGTTTTTATGATAACCGAGTTTTTTCATCATCGGGATCGTCAGGGAACCCGTACCGACAACGTTCGCAACGGAACTTCCGGAAACCGTACCCATAAGACCGCTGGAGAGGACGGCAACCTTAGCAGGACCGCCGCTCGCCCAACCGGCAAGAGCATTGGCGACATCGATGAAGAATTTGCCGAGACCCGTTGCTTCGAGATAAGCACCGAACAGGATGAAGAGGAAGATGAACGTTGAAGAAACGCCCAGCGGAATACCGAAGATACCTTCTGTCGTGAAGTACAGATGACTGACGAGCTGCTGAGCCGTCAACCCGCGATGGGCAAGCACGCCCGGCATGTACGGCCCGGCAAATGCGTAAGCGAGAAACGCCAGGACGACGCAGACCATCGGCAGACCGACAGCACGACGCGTCGCTTCAATGACAAGCAAAATGCCGAGAGCACCGACGGCAAAGTCAAGATCCGTGACCATACCGGAACGCAGGACAAGATGCTGATATTCCCAAACGATGTACGCCGGCGACGCGGCACCGAGGATCGCAAGCAGTACGTCAAACGGATGAACCTTGTTACGCGACCACGATTTGCGCGTCGGATAGAGCAGATAAATGAGCGCCAAGCCGAAACCGAGATGGACGGCGCGCTGCAGCTGCGCATCGAGGACACCGAATGTTGCCGTATACAGCTGGAAAATCGAGAACGTAATGGCGATTGCCGAAACAATCTTGGCCATGAGTCCCTTATATTCCATCGTATCGGATTCTTTATCGTATTTTTTTAAAACCTCCTGGGCACGCGCTTCGTCAAGCTTCACGTCCCCGCTATCCGGAGATTTTTTCTCTGGACTTTCCTTCATTTCAACCAATCCTTCCCATCGCATGCTTTTCATTCAGCGGAATAACGAGAAATACATGTAAAATGGTGCGACAAAAACATCAACCTTCGTTCCCGGCGCATACCATTCATAAAGCGGCAGGACACGCGTTTCGCCGAGTGTCAGCGTCAACTTTGTGCCGACGCCGGTCCTCAGGTTCAACATCGGGAAATGACGGTTCATTTGACGGAAAACGAAATAATCGCCTTCCTCACTGAACACACCGTCAGACTCTACAAAAGGCAGCCCAACCCCGAACGATTGATATTTCGTGGACTCCAGGACAAATGTCTTCTGATCGTGATCCAGGACGAGATTCTCCTCAACCGGCGTTTTCTGCACCGAATGAATAAAACGGATAGTGACGGGATACCCCTGCTCCGCTCTGGCCAGGGCCACCCAGGAGCCGCTCGAATAAACGAACAGCGTCGGCTGGCTGAGCACATTTAAGGCGCCGAGGATCACGCCGATCAAACAGACATAAATCCATGGATTTTTCTTCTTCATGATTAAATGAAGGCGGAAACCAGTTTCCCGGTGTCCGCCTTCCTACACCCCTATTCCTTATTCATTTGACTTGACGTCAGTTCGGGATGATTATTCACCCTTGAGGAACTTCTCGGCACCGGCGTTCATCGTCAGAGAAATACCGGACATTGCCGAATCTTTCGTGATCTGCTTAGCAGCAGCATGCGAAGCCTGAATGCGGTCGAGGTTGCCGAAGATTGCTTTTGCGATATCGTAGCCCATCTTGTCATCAACTTTGTCGTTGGCAACGAGCATAGCCATGACGGAAATCGTCGGAACATCTTCATTGAAGCCTGCATACGTGCCGGCCGGAACAACCGTCTTCGTGTAGAACGGATATTTTGCGATCAGAGCGTCAGCTTTGTCGCTGTCAACCGGAAGCAGACGAACCGGGTTCTGCGAAGCAATATCCTGAACGGCTGCCGTCGGGAAACCTGCCGTCAGGAAAGCGGCATCGACGTTGCCGTCTTTCAGAGCGCTGGCGCCTTCACCGAAGGAGAGGTACTGGACATCGATATCGTTATACGTGATACCGTAAGCTTCGAGGATCTGGCGGGCATTTGCTTCAGCACCGGAACCTGCGGCACCGACAGCGACGCGTTTGCCTTTGAGATCGGAGATCTTCTTGATACCCGTGGATTCAAGCGTTACAAACTGGCACGTTTCCGGATAAAGGGAAGCGATTCCGCGGAGATTGTCAACTTTCTTGTCCTTAAACATCTCCGTGCCGTTAACGGCGTAGTACGTGATATCGTTCTGAACGATAGCCAGGTCAACCGAGCCGTCTTTCAGCATGTTGATGTTAGCAACCGAAGCACCCGTGCTCTGAGCACTGGCGTTCATGCCCGGAATATCCTTGTTCAGGACTTCGGCCATGGCGCCGCCGATCGGATAATATGTACCGGCCGTACCGCCTGTAGCGATGTTCAGGAACTTCTTCTCATTGCTGCTGGAACCGTTCGAGCCGCCGCATCCGACGAGCATAAAAGCCGAAACGATAACGGCCAACCCGACGATGAGGAGCTTTTTCATGGATGACAACTTCATCTGTGGATCCCTCCCTAGTAGAACTACAACATATATGAGTGGCATATCATGTATGCTATTATAGTATGGAATGCATACACTGTCAAGTCCTGACGGTCAATGGCAGTGTAAACTGTAACGTTTGTCATTGGGCAAAGCACAAACAGACGAGACTTTGGGCAAAACGCCATACCGGAAGTAACATACATCCGGAAACAAAAAAGTGCTCACAGAAATTGTCCATTTCTGTGAGCACTTCTTTGTACCCGTTTTGAATTAGCTTTGCCTTTATTATAAACGGATCGCGGCTTGACGTCAATATGAAAATGTCATGAATACAAAAATCAGTCCTCAAGGTAAACGTCAAGGTCGCGGCGGCCGAAACGCAGCGCTTCTTCGCGCGATTCAAACGCAAGGTCAATGCGATGTCCGTGAATGTCACCGCCGATATCTTCGGCGACGGCGTCACCGTATCCCGGCACATAAACGTGTGTGCCGAGCGGGATGACGGCAGGATCGACGGCCATCATGCCGCGGCGAAGCTTCTTCCCCGTATACGTATGATCGGAATTGCCCGGATCCTCGGACGTATACGCCGTTGCCTGCACGCGGATTGTCTGCCCGCCTTCGTAATCCTTGCCGCCGTTTAAGACGCGGAATGTACCGTTGCCGCAGATTCCGTCAACGGTGAGTCCGCGGTCCGACTGGAACGAACGAATCGCTTTAACGGTTGCCGGGCCGCAGATCCCGTCGGCCGTACCGCTCAGATACCCTTGTTCAATGAGCAGGGACTGCACGCGACGGACCGGGGCGCCGGTAGACCCGTCCTTCACCAGGATCGGTCCTGCCAGAGCCACGGACGAAAAAGCGAGCAGTGCGCCTGTTGCCACTGCCGTAAGAAGAACATGCCTCCGCAAGAAAACCACCTCGAAATAAGAATTTGCCGTTCAAAAAACGATACCGTTTTCAGCATAACACCATGAACCAGTTTCGTCAACGCATCAGATTGACAGGAACTTCTCATAAGCGCCAAAAATAAGCGCCAAATCCAAAAAAGGCTTCCCGGCGAACCCGGGAAGCCTTGAATTTACTGGTGCGATTGGGGCGATTCGAACGCCCGACCACCTGCTTAGGAGGAATTTATATACATCTTTGCGCTAATGGTAAAACGCTTGAAAGCCTTGGTTTTACTGGGTTTTCGGCTTCATCGTGTTTGCATATTCCAAACGAATTTGCAGGAATTTGCTCCCCATAAGAACCAAAATAAGAACCAGTCCTTATTTGCACCCACTCGTGTCAGCGATCGCCAGAAATTATAGGTACATCCATATAGGCCGCCCTCATATCGTCGCTCTACGGGGCTGTCAGAGCGTCAAATTTCCCCACCGTTGACCGAAAAAGAGCTGATTTCCATCAACACTTTTCGATCAGCTTCTGATACATGCGCATGAGCGCAGCGACACATTCGGACTCACTCATCTTCAATGAGAACCCATATGCTCGCATAACGGCGCGATCGTTAGCACGGTGTGCTTCAAGAAGATCTGTGTAAAGGAACATATTCGTTCCATACATTTGTGCCAACGTATCTGTAGGATATTTTTCTCGGGCAGTAATAATAGCTTGGGCTGTTGCTTCGATCTCTCTTTGTTGCGCCGCAGTCGGTTTCGGCCATGGAAAATTGTTGTATACCAAATCTTTCGCATAACGATAATCACTTTTCAACCTCCCGGCAACGGTTCTCATCCAAGCCATATGCACATTACTTTCTAAAAGCCCAAAGTGGTAAAGTTTTGCGTCAGGAACAACAAACAACAGATCGCTGGCAATTACGTCAGGGGTAAGGAACCCCATAGGTATATATCGCCTAAGTTGCGAAGATGTTTTAGGGACGGCAATATACGGAACACTGGGCTGGGCAATTTGGCAAAATACCGTTGGAGTTTTAGCAAATTTTCGAGTAGCCGCAGCAACACTTTTTTCACGAAATTCTTTGACGCCTAATATTCGCTTCATAACGAGCGGACATTTTTGTAATTCTGAAGGCGAAGCATCAACCAGCCACAAACACCAGCGTTCCTTTTTATTGATAAATTCATAAGAGCCCAGATACGGATGTATCCATTTTTTGGCAAGCGGCTCTTTCGATTCTATAGTTTCTTTTTCCTCTTTTGTTAATTTGAATCCACCGCCATCTCTAGGCATACTGCCGAAAAACATATGCGGGACATCTTCGCAAAGCGGGGTATTGCGACTCTCAATGAAAAAGTTCGGAGCATCAATAAGATAGGAATTGATATGGGTCGCTGGTATTACCTGACTGTCACTATAGATAGTTTTCTTTTTATGGTCATCATATGCGCTAAATCCGATTATGACACAATGAACGGCTGCCGAACGCTTCGACTCACTAGTCCAGACAAATGTACGGTAAGCAAAATTAATAGTCAATCCGTCCTGCATCAAACTTTTCCACAGTGTCGTAGCCTGTTGCCCTTGCGTAATCGAATTTGTTGAAACGAAAGCACAATGAGCGTTTGTACCTTTTATGTAATCGATAGCCTTTTTATACCAACAAGATACATAATCCAATTCTCCGGCTTTAGCACCTTTTACTCCGGCAAAGATTTTTTGAATGTCAGCTTTCTGCTCTTTGCTCATCATCATGCCACCGACAAACGGAGGATTGCCAAGTAAATTTACTTGATCTGATGGAGTTAAAACATCTCTCCAATTGATCTGAAGCGCGTTTCCCTCGTGAATGTTGCTGTTCGTATGGAGTGGCAAGAACTCCATTTCTCGATTAACGATCCCTTCCGTTTCGCGGAACATTTGGCTTTCTGCGATCCACATAGCCGTCTTTGCAACGCTGACAGCGAAGTCGTTGATCTCGATGCCGTAGAACTGCTGAATCGAAACCTTGATGAACGCTTCTTCCTGCGCCGCGAAGTCAAAACCGAGGACGCCCGTTCCGGCAGCGTCAGTCAATGTCTCGCGCAAGATGTCATTTTCCAGCCGGCGAAGTGATAGATACGACTCTGTCAGGAAGTTGCCGCTGCCACAGGCCGGGTCAAAGTAGCGTCCTGACGCCAATTCATCCTGTAGGGCTTTGAGCTTTGCTATGCGACGCTTTGTCTGTTTCTCCTGCATCGCCGCGTGGAACTTTGCTTTGTAATCGTCGAGGAACAACGGGTCAATGACTTTATGGATGTTTTCGATGCTCGTGTAATGCATCCCACCGTGGCGCCGGGTCTCCGGGTTCAACGTTGACTCGAAAATCGCGCCGAAAATCGTCGGGGAAATCCCGCTCCAGTCGAAACCGCATCCGTCATCAAGAATCAGACGGCGCGTTGGTTCATTGATTAACGGAATCGGAACCTCTTCGGTAAAAAGGCTTCCATTAACGTATGGGAATTCGGCGAGGCGAGGCTCCATAAAACGATCGCGCTCCGCTTCCGGCTGATCGAGTACTCGAAAAAGTTCAATCAAACCACTGCGAAAATGCGCTGGATTAAAGCTTTCCATATAATCATGGAACATGCTCTTTCGGTTAAACAGTCCCGCATCTTCCGCGTAAAAGCAAAATACCAGGCGCACGATAAACTTGTTCAGATCCTGAAGATCCTTATCCGAGGGCTTCGGCCCGTAGCACGGAAGGAGAACGTTGTAGATCCTTCCGACGAGTTCTCCGGCCTTGCGTGACAGTTCCATTTCCTTCTCAATATGACTGTCACGAACGTCAACCATGAAATTCAGCCGGTAGTATTCCTTGCTGAGATTCTTCAGCTCGATATGCTGTGGCTCGTCGTTCGGGCGCTCCATGTCGTAGACTTGGAAATCCGAAAAGTTGCACGACACAATCCAACGCGGACGCTCCGAATACGGCAGTGCTGCGGCGTAACGCTTCGCCTGTTCGAACGGTTTAAGAAACGTCCCGTCCGACTGTTTGATCGGCGCGTTGAGATCCTTTCCGAGGCTCTTCTGCTCGATCATCGTATGAGTCGCCGGGATCATGACGTCAATGAAGCTCGTGTGCGACAGTTTGACGCGCTGTTCGAACCGCACGAAGTCGGCCGGCTGTGCAACGCCATAAACATTTTGAAGCAGGTCGATCCAGAAACGCTGACTGTCCTGCTTTTCGTCGCCGATACCAGCCCAGCGTTTCGCAAAATCGGACGCGTTTTTTGCACGTTGATCCATATGGAAAACTCCCTTCATAATGACGAGTTAATCGAGTTTCTTGCCTCCGGCAAGCCCGTGCGGATGCACAATCCCGGCCTCATTGCAGAGGTCGGCGAGCACTTTCGAGGATCGAAAGTATAGCGAGGTATACTTTCAGACCGTTTCGGCCGAAAGAACGAATTTACGAGATTGAAAAAAAACAAGAAAAATTTACGTCCAAAATGGACTATCTTCCTATTATAGGAGGTGTCCATTATGAGCTTTCAAGTAGTCCACTGTGGAAAAGTAAAAAAAGGCGGTCTAGGCGGTATGCGGTCGCATCTGACGAAACGCGATAAAGTGAAAACGAATCCGGATATTGACTTATCGCTGTCACAGTATAACTACAATCTTCTCGGTGATCCGCACCACTTAGAGAGGGATGTCAACCGACGCATCAAAGAACTGCAACTAAAGCGGCTTCGAAAAGACGCCGTTATTCTTGAAGATGTGATTGTCGGAGCGTCACAATGTTGGATGCTCAATCATTCAAAAGAAGAAAGAGATACGTACTTCAAAGCAGCGTTACGCTTTTTCCAGAATCGGTATGGTAAAGAGAACGTCATCTATGCCCGATCACATGTAGACGAGCCAAAAATGCACATTCACATTGGCATTATCCCTGTAACGAAAGATAAGCGCCTATGCGCCAAAGAGATCTTTTCCCCACGGCAAATGGTACAGTTACAGACGGACTTTTTCGAGTCAGTCGGCAAACAGTTTGGCTTGGCACGCGGCATACACCGCGAGAAAGGCCAAAAAGATCCGTACGTTGACGTCAACGAAATCAAAGGTATTGCCGAACGTGAAGCACAACAAGTCGGCAAAATGACAGAGACAATCGACGATCTACTTACCGGCTACATTCCGCATAAGTCGCGATTTGCCGGCGAGGATCGAACTCACTTAGCGGTATCATCACAAAAACTAGAAAAACTTCGTCAAATCGCAATAGCTGGGCAAGATGCAACCGCTATCACGAATAAACTGATTCTCGAAACACAAAAAGCCCAGACAAAGGCAAAGGTACTGTCAGAGCAGTTAGAGCAAGAGAAGGTGAACTCATCTCATTTGCGTAAACGTCTGAACGATCTCGAATCCTACGCGTCTATGCCAACTGATGCCAAAAGCATGTTGCGTCAATATCAAGTCAACCGGGAAGGCTGGGTGCGGGACTTACAACGAGACTGTGTCCGATCCTTCTTATGCTCCAACCGCAACATAGATAAAGCTGTTACACTGTTACGTCCGCAACTGGAAAAAATCGGCATGAAGTCGGCAAATCAACAGCGAGAATACATCAAAGCATGTCTATCCGCAGCGCGATCTCAATCCGCGAAACTCTATCAGATTCGAAAAGTAAACGGTCGAATTGGCTTGTTCCCGCGTAATCCGAAAGGATCTCCGCCCATACGCCGCCGTGGAGACATCATCGGAACATGGATACCAGCGCCGAAAGATACAGACTTTCGCGAGGCCGGTACAACCGGCGCTGTCCCGTCTTTACGCTTACCATCCGACGACGAAGACCAGGATTGGTCTACGATGACGGAACTTGCAAAAGAGGAAATATACAACAAACGTAGTTTGCGGAATCTATAATAGGACTCTTAGAGAGGGTATTCTTCAGAGGATATCCTCTTTTTCGGTTTATGATGCCATCAAATTAGTGTTTTTCCGCGTCTTGTACGTAGAAATATTTTTTTAATTCTTCGATTCTCTGTTCATTGGACATCTTGACCCAAGTCTCAACAATCTCTTCATCAAACGAGAGCATATGCAACCCTGCGGATTCAGCAACATCAATGGAGACTTCCCTATAACCGTCATCTTCCTTCAAAACCAAATCAGCACCATTATTTCGGAACGCATCATATTCAAATCCAAGTTCCGTACGCAACTGGTAAGCGAGGCTCAAGAACATGAACGCACCTCTGGATTCAATCATGTCATTCAAAAAGTGGCCTTCCGTCTCATTCAAGACCATAAACTGCCTTGGACGTCGGCCATCATCATAAGGGACAATGCCGAATACATAATGTATCCGGCCGACGTAAATGGCTTCTTCACCTCTAAATATGTACTTCATATCCCCCTCCGGCTCCTCATAAAGCCTTGCCCGCCCTATTAGATAGTCTAAAGAAACATGAAAGTAGTCTGCTATACCAACTAGCCGTTCAAGTGATGGTAAATTAACTCCATTGGACATCTGACCAACCGTTGCACGGTTGACCCCTAAAGCTTTCGCTAAAACCTGCTGGGTTGTATTAGTCCTTTTTAGTAAATATGACAAAATTTGCGAAAAAACGTCTCTCAACATACAAACCACCCGTTGACAAAAATACAGCAAAGTATTAAGATTGAATCAAAGCATAAATGCAATTTAAAATTGCATTTATGATATTTCAAAAATCATAACCGTTTTTTTTGATAACACAATCGATTTCAAAAATCGAATTGTCGCTATCATACTATATTCTAACACACAAAGGAGGACAAATTAAATGGAAAAATGCAAAGTTTTACTGACAGCCGAAGAAGCGTCTCGGAGCTTTTTCGCGGGAAAACGCTCCGCATGGAG
Organism: uncultured Veillonellaceae bacterium; assembly: GCA_902766015.1. Classification (GTDB taxonomy): domain Bacteria; phylum Bacillota; class Negativicutes; order Selenomonadales; family Selenomonadaceae; genus RUG11126. The sequence continues at coordinate 950 of CACXCC010000041.1, read as the reverse complement.
CCTGCTACAGGACGCAAAATGCAAACGCCTGCCATCGGTTCGGCTGGGGAATCGCGTTTTTTTCGAAGTAAACTCGATGAATGAATTCATCGACCAGCAACTCGCAAACAGCATTGCAACAAAAGCGATAGAAATCAACGGTATTCGCAAGATCGACTAATCGCCACACTGACCGCAGGAGGTAAAAATGGCGTCACCTACAATTATAAATCTATTCACCGCCTTCTGCGACCGCTCCGCTGGCACAGTTGCTGCACGAGATCAGGTAGTATATCTACGACTATTGTATATCTGGAATAACTTACGACGACCGATGAGTTGGTTTGAAGTAGCTGATAGTGAGTTGATGTCTGCTCTGACGCTCACACGAAATACTATCAAAGCAGCTCGGATTGCATTAGTAAGTGCCGGCTATATCGAAGCTCGTAATCCCGGCCATCGAGCCAAAATGCAATACCGCTTGATTGATTTGACAGCAAATAAGGTATCAAATTTTGATACATCAAATAATGATATATCAAATAATGACGATCAAGGTGTCAAAATTTCACAGCTTAGGTATCAAAATTTGAGCACTACACAGAGTACAGAGACAGATAATAATAATGATGATAATCTGTCAAAATCTGATATATCAAAAATTGACACCTTAGAGGATGTTATCAGATTGTACACGGTAGAAATCGAACCCGTTACACCGACATTGCGTGGTATTCTTGCAAAGGCCGCAGAAGATTTTGGCTTAGAGGAACTGGTGCAAGCAATCATAATAGCCGTAAAAGCTGGTCGAGAAGGTCGGAAATGGCGGTTCATTGAAGGTACGCTGGAAAAGCGAAAAGAAAAACAGTCGGTATCGCGAAAGCAATCGTCAATTGTAACCGCTTAATAAAATGGTGTATGTAAATTCTTTCCCTCACATGAGATAATTGAGTCACGGAACTTATCCGAGT
>CACXCC010000040.1 GCA_902766015.1 uncultured Veillonellaceae bacterium | reverse complement strand
TTCCCTTCTTCAGGGTGAGATTTACGACGAGGTCATCCACCGGGACAACATGGTCCTGATGATGTGATACGTCACGAGAGAGGAAGATCAACATGGATATACAGGCAGAAGTAACCCGCAGAGCTCAAGAGGCAAAAGCCGCATCGCGGAAACTGGGCATTTTATCGGCAACAGTCAAAAATCAGGCGCTCCTCGCCATGGCGGCGATGCTCGAAAACCGTCGTTCGCTGATCCTTGAAGCAAACCGTCAGGATCTCGAGGAGGCGCGCAACAAAGGACTGCGCCGTTCGTATCTCGACCGTCTGATGCTCGACGAAAACCGTATCGCCAAAATGGCAGACGGACTGCGTCAAACGGCGGCACTCCCGGATCCGATCGACCGCGGCGATTATTCGACGGTTCGCCCGAACGGGCTCGAAATCCGCCGTGTCCGCGTCCCGATCGGCGTTATCGGCATCATTTACGAAGCGCGTCCGAATGTTACGGCTGACGCGGCAGCGCTCTGCCTGAAATCCGGCAATGCCGTCATTCTGCGCGGCGGCTCGGAAGCAATCCGCTCCAATAAAGCGATCAGTTCGCTGCTCGCAAAAGCCGCTTACGAATCGGGGATCCCCGAAGGCGCACTGCAGTTTATTGACGTCACGGACCGCGAAGCGGTCAATGTCATGCTGCATTTAAACGGCCTGCTTGACGTCATCATCCCGCGCGGCGGCGCCGGACTCATTCAGCATGTCGTCAAAAACAGCTCCGTTCCGGTTATCGAAACGGGCACGGGGGTCTGCCATACGTTTGTTGACGCGACGGCTGACTTTGACATGGCCGTCAATATCGCGATCAACGCGAAGACGTCGCATCCGTCTGTCTGCAACGCAATGGAAACGCTGCTCGTTCACGAGTCCGTTGCCGCGGATTTCCTGCCGAAACTCACTGCCGCGATGGAGGCAAAAGGCGTCGAACTGCGCGGCTGCGAGAAAGCGCGCGCGATCTGCCCGTCCATGAAGGAAGCGACGGAAGAAGACTGGTCGACGGAATACGGTGATCTCATTTTGTCCGTCAAAGTCGTTGCGGATCTCGACGAGGCGATTGCCCATATCAACCGCTACAATACGGGCCATTCGGAGACGATTGTCACGAAGGACATTATCAGCGCACACCGGTTCCAGCGCGAAGTTGACGCGGCGGCCGTTTATGTCAACGCATCAACACGCTTTACGGACGGCAACGAATTCGGTTTCGGCGCCGAGATCGGTATCAGCACGCAGAAACTGCATGCGCGCGGACCGATGGGGCTCGAAGCGCTTACGAGTATGAAATATCTCATTTACGGCGAAGGCCAGGTTCGGAAATGAACCGGCTGCGCGGTTATCTGCGTACATTACGCGCTTACGGCAGGACGCCGAAAGGCGCCTTTGACCGGCGCGATTATCTGCGGGCGGCGGGGATGATTCTGTTGACGTCAATCCTAGCCGCGGCAGTCGCCGTTGTTCTTTATGATTTGTTTTGACATGAACAGGAGGGGACCATGGCAAGGAAACGACGTATCGGTATTATGGGCGGGACATTTGACCCGATCCATCTCGGTCATCTTGTGACGGCGGAAGCCGTACGCTCGGAATTCGGTCTCGATGAGATCCTGTTCCTGCCGGCGGCCGATCCGCCGCATAAAAAAGGAAAAAAGGTCACGGATGCGTATCACCGACTCATCATGACGCATCTCGCGGTGGCGTCAAATCCGTATTTTACGGTGTCGCGCCTTGAAATGGAGCGTTCGGGACCGTCCTATACGGTTGACACGATGCGGGAACTGCAGCAGCGGTTCGGTGATGCAGCAGAGTTTTTTTTCATCACGGGTGCGGACGAAGTCAATGATCTGCCGGATTGGCATGAACCGGTTGAACTTCTGCGTGAGTCGCGGTTTATCGCGGCGACGCGTCAGGGGTGTAAACTCAACCGGGAACGCCTCGAGAAGACATTCGGCGATCTCGCAAGTGAGCGGATTTTCCGTCTTACAACACCGCAGCTGGAGATTTCGTCAACCGATATCCGTGAAAAAGTCCGCACGGGCGTGTCAATTCGCTATCTCGTGCCGCCGGCTGTTGCGGATTATATTGATAAAGAGGGTTTGTATCGATGAAACGGGACATGACATACGAAGAACGAAGAAATATCCTGAAAGCGAGCCTGAAACCGACCCGTTACGAGCATTCGCTCGGCGTCGCCGAAACGGCGGCGTTTCTCGCGGGACGTTTCGGCGTTGACGTTCAGCGCGCTCGTCTCGCGGGACTCTTGCACGATTGCGCACGTACCTACCGCAATGACGAACTCGTCGCCGAGGCGGAAAAGCGTCATATCGTCTTCGGACCGCTCGAACGCGCCATGCCGGTACTGCTTCATGCCTATATCGGCGCGGAACTCGTCCGGGAACAGTACGGCGTTGACGATGACGGTATATCGCAGGCGATTTGGCGTCATACGGTCGGCGGGGCCGGCATGACGCGGCTCGACAAGATTATCTGGTTTGCCGATATGATCGAACCGAACCGCGACTATCCCGGCGTCGAAAAACTGCGCCGCCTTGCACGGACGGCATCCCTTGACCGCATGGTTCTCGAGGGGCTCAGCGATTCGATCGCCTTTGTCGTTGCACAGAATCATCTCGTTCATCCCGATACGGTTCTCGCGCGCAATGAAATCTTGCTGCATCATGCCGGTGAAGACGAATTCCGGCAGAAAGGATAAGAAGCATGGCTGGGAAACGGGACAGCGTAACGCGAAACAACATCATACGTAAGCGGAAACAACGCGCCAGAAGACGGCGTCAGATTCTTTTTCGGCTGACCCTTTTCCTGCTGTTTACGGGCGCATTGCTCGTCGGCATCGTTTATGCCGGTTATCAGGCCGTTTCATGGAGTACGAGGGCGTATCAACAGGCTCAGGCCGATTATCAGGCCTATACCGAACGTCAGGAACGCGAAATCGGACCGCTCAACCCACAGTTTCAGGGATATACGAATATTCTCGTTATGGGCATCGACAACGGGGTCAGCGCGACGGGAGAACCGCAGGCCGATTCCGTCTTGCTTTTGAGTTTTGAAAATGACTCGGGGCGCGTGCGTTTCATCAATATTCCGCGTGACACATGGAGTGTCATCCCCGATGACGGCATGCAGATGCGCCTGAGTCAGGTTTACGCAGTCGGCGGTGCACCGATGATGGTTCGCACGGTCAATGACATGCTGGGCGTGTCCGTCCATCAGTACGTCGTCGTTGACATGGATACGTTCGCGGAGCTCATCGATGCGCTCGGCGGCATTGATATTTACGTCGAAAAAGATATGGATTACGAGGATCCCGAGGCCGGGCTGGCCATTCATTTGAAGCAGGGATATCAGCAATTGACGGGTGAGCAGGCGGAAGAGTACGTCCGTTACCGCAGCGAAGATCTCGGTGACGTCGGACGCGTTCAGCGTCAGCAGCGTTTTGTCAAAGCTGTTTATCAAAAACTGCTGCAGATGGATACGCTGCCGAAAGTGCCGATGATTGCCGCAATCATCCGAGAAAAGGTGAATACGAGCGCCGCGATTTACGATGCGGCGCATCTCGCCAATATTCTGCGCAAACTCAGCAGTGAACCGCCCGAGAGCGTCATCCTGCCGGGACATACGGCGCCGGATGACTTGACGATCTGGGTCCTCGACGATAATAAAGTACAGGAAACGATAAGCGAAATGTTCCCGGAAGCACAGAGTGCGTCCGGGGGAGAAGAGGGGGAGTCGAATTGACGATTGAAGAAATGAGCCTTGCCATCTGCAAAGCGGCAAGCGATAAAAAAGCACGGGATATTGTCACGATGGACATGCGCGGACTGATGTCCTCGACGGATTACTTCGTCATCTGCTCGGCCAATACGGCCACGCAGGTACGCGCCATTGCCGACAATATCGAAGAACAGCTCGCCGAAGCCGGGGTTGCTTACAGTCACCGCGAAGGTTACCGCGAGGGCGAATGGGTTCTCATGGATTACGGCGATGTCGTCGCGCATATTTTCATGCAGGAAGCGCGCGAATACTACGCACTCGAACGCCTTTGGGGCGATGCGAAACTGACGCCGTATGAAGACTGACACGAAGGGGAACCGCACGATGGAAGGAAAGAAACGGAAATACGGTCCGAGCACCGTGGCTGTCCTCAAAGTGGCCCGACTGGGCGAAATGGGAGCCTTTCTCGATGCAGAAACCGGCAACACCTCCGATGACATTCTGCTCCATAAAACGCAGCAGACGCATCCCGTGAATGTCGGCGACGAAGTCGAAGTCTTTCTCTATCTTGACCCGAAACGTCGTTTGACGGCAAGTATGCGCGTGCCGAAAATGAAGGAAGGCCAGATCGCGCGTCTTAAAGTCATCAATGTCTCGCGTGACGGAGCGTTTCTTGACGTCGGTGCCGAACGCGGCATTTTCCTGCCGTATGCCGGTATGCGCGGTCGTCCTCAGGTCGGCGAAGTCGTCTGGGCGAAACTCTATACGGATAAATCCGGACGTCTCGCCGTGACGATGGAAGTCGAAGACGAAATCCGCCGCGCTTCGCGTCCCGCAACGCAGGCGAAAGTCGGTGATATGGTAACGGGTGCGATCTACAACTACACGGATAACGGTGCGTTTTTGTTCAGCAGGGAACGCTACATCGTCTTTATCGACAACAAAGAGATGAAGGAATCGGAGCGTCCGCGTGTCGGTGAAATTGTCACGGCGCGCGTGACGTATGTTCGTCCGGACGGGCGGCTCAACGCGTCATTGCGTGAGGTCAAGGAAAAAGCGATCATCACGGATTCACAGCGCATCCTCGATCTGCTCAAAAGCAGGAAAGGACGTATGCCGTATAGTGACAAGACGTCACCGGAAGTCATCCGTGACAAATTCCAGATCAGTAAAGCCGCGTTCAAACGTGCTCTCGGGCATCTGATCCGCGAAGGACTGGTGCGCGAAGAAGAGGGTTGGACGTACCTCAAAGATTGATTGTGAGGTAAATTTTTGTGAGACAATACAGTAGAAAACGGTACGTGCCGCTTCTGTTTATTTTGTTGTTTTTGACGGTGCTCGTCATAGCCGGGTCGGGGTTCCTCGCCGTACGCCACGAGGAGCAGAAAACGGCACCGAAACAACAGGTCACGGTTTACACGACATTGCCGCAGGATGAAGCCGATCTGCTCGCCGCTGCTTATGAGCAGGAAAAAGGCGTGCGCATCGACTTTCGCGTTCTGCCGCCCGATAATATCCTGCAGTCCATGCAGACAGCCGGAACGGGTGAAGGCTCGCTCGTCCTCGCCGACCGAAATACACGGGACCGTGCGGCCGCGAAAGGGTTGCTCGCGTCCTATATTTCCGAATCGGGCGATCAGGTACCGGATGAATTGCGTCAAAAGGACGGATATTGGACGGGAGTCTGGTATGATCCCGTTGTCTTTTGCATCAATCAGGATTATTTAAAGACTTTACCGCGCATCCCCGATTCGTGGCAGAATCTGGCCAAGACGCAGAATATCCGTATCGGCGTCACGGATTTTTTGGCGGCTGACGCGGCGTCATCACTGTTTTTCGGTATGATTGCCGAGTTCGGCGAAGAGGAAACGTACGCGATCTGGCGTCAGATTCATCCGCAGGTGGCGCAGTATTCGCGTTATTTGTCCACGCCGGTGCGTCAGGCCGGGATGGGCGAAGTCGATCTCGCGATTGCCGTGGAAAGCGAGACCCTGCGTTATGTTAACGGCGGTTATCCGCTCAAGATCATTTATCCGGCTGACGGAACAGCGGCTTTTGTCACGGGGACGGGATATCCCGTCAATGCGCCGAAACGCGAAGAGGAAGCCGCACGGGATTTTGCCGACTGGCTTTTGACGGATGAAGCGCAGCAGGCGCTCCAGCGAAATGACTACTATTTTATTCCGGCCAGCCCCGCGACACTTGCCTGGAAGTCCTTTGCCGGCAAGAACATCGTGTTCTTTACGAATCAGCCGAATTTCAGCGAAGAGCAAAAACACGCTTTCCTCGACCGTTGGGTTAAGGAAATCCGGTTTCAATAACGCATTTCTTACAGGAGGTACAACGTGAAAGCAGGATTTATCAGTCTCGGCTGTTCCAAAAATCTCGTCGATACCGAGAACATGCTGGGCATTTTAAAAGAGCATGGTATTGAAATCACGAACGATCCGGCCGAGGCCGATATTCTGATTGTCAATACGTGTGCTTTTATTCAGTCGGCTAAGGAAGAGTCGATCACGACGATTCTCAATATGGCCGAATATAAGGAAAGCGGCCGCTGCCGCAGTCTCATCGTCGCGGGCTGTCTCGGCCAGCGCTATAAGCAGGAACTTCTCGACGATATGCCGGAAGCGGACGCGATTATCGGCACGGGTTCATGGAGCCGCATCATGGAAGCCGTCGAGGAAACACTCAAAGGCAACCGCGTTGTCATCACCGGTGACGACCAAGTCCTTTATGACGAACATACACCGCGCATCCGGACGACGCCGGGATATACGGCTTATGTCAAAATCGCGGAAGGATGCGACAACCGTTGTGCTTTTTGCGCAATTCCGATGATTCGCGGTCGTTTCCGCAGCCGTACGATTGATGACATCCGCGACGAAGTGGAGCATCTGACGGAGCAGGGCGTCAAAGAAGTTATCCTCATCGCGCAGGACAGCACGAATTACGGACTTGACCTTTACGGACATCCGGCTCTTGCCGATCTGCTCCGCGAACTTTGCAAGATCGAGAAACTCAAATGGATTCGTACGCTTTACTGCTATCCGAAATTCTTTACGGACGAACTCATTGACGTTTACGCGAAAGAGCCGAAGATCTGCAAATACGTCGATCTGCCGCTCCAGCATGCGCATGATTCCGTTTTGCGTTCGATGCGCCGCCCCGATACGCAGGAACAGATGCGCGTTCTTTTGAAAAAACTGCGCGACCGCATCCCGGGCGTCACGATCCGTTCGACGTTCATCGTCGGTTTTCCGGGCGAAACGGATGCCCAGTATCAGACGCTGCGCAATTTCCTCGAAGAACAGCGCTTTGACCGTGTCGGCGTGTTCACGTATTCGCGTGAAGAAGATACGCCGGCGTATAACATGCCGAATCAGGTCCCGGAAGATATCATGCAGGAACGCTACCATGATCTTATGAGCCTCCAGAGCAAGATTTCCGAGGAAATTAACCACGGTCTTGAGGGCAAGGTCATTGACGTACTCGTCGAGGGACGCGACGAAGAACAGCCGAACATCGCCGTCGGACGTTCGTATCGTGACGCACCCGGTGTTGACGGTCAGATTTATATCGAAAATGACAAGACGAGCAAACCGGGAGACATGGTACGCGTACGCGTATTGCAGGGATTCACCTACGATGTCGTCGGTGAGCGCGTAGACGGAAACGAGGCATAATCATGGAAGCACGGGAAATTACGGCAGGAAAACTGCTTTTGGCGCAGGGGAAAACGATTGCCTGTGCCGAATCGTGTACGGGCGGATTATTGACGAGCCGTTTGACCGATATCGCGGGTTCGTCGGCCTATGTTATGGGATCCGTCGTTTCGTATACGAATGAAATCAAAGAGCGGCTTGTCGGTGTCAAACACGAGACGCTCGCCGCACACGGTGCCGTTTCGGAGGAAACGGCGCGTGAAATGGCCGAGGGAATCCGCCGCGCTATCCGCACGGATGTCGGTGTCGGGATCACGGGTATCGCGGGTCCGGGTGGCGGAACGGAGACAAAACCGGTCGGACTCGTTTATATCGCCGTTGCAACGGCTTCGGGGACGACGGTGACGCGCAATGTCTTTTCGGGCAGCCGCACGGAAAACAAGCGCAGCTCGACGGAAAAAGCGCTCGCGATGGTCATTGATGCGCTGCAGGAAAAGAACGCTTGACGAAGTCTTTCCGGCGCGGTATATTACGAGACAAGGAAAGAACACGGTTGACAATGCGGCGCGCGTTTCCGCGTCATGCGCAGCATTGACGTCAACGGGGTTCATACAGAACCGACGCGGAAGGAATGAAGGGTGATTTTTATGAAAAAAGCAATCCTCGCAGCAGCGATTCTCGGCGCGGCCGTGCTGACTGTCAATCCGTTTGCGGCACCGAATCCGGTATTCGCCGCTGAGCAGACGGCCACGGCCGAAGCAGCCGTACCGCAGTTGACGTATACGTATACGAG
>CACXCC010000039.1 GCA_902766015.1 uncultured Veillonellaceae bacterium | reverse complement strand
AAGCCTCATGAAGAAAATCGAGGCTCTCAACGAAGCTAACGATAAAAAAGTTGTAAAGACCTGGTCGAGAAGCTCCACGATTTTCCCGGATTTCGTAGGTCATACGATCGCCGTGCATGACGGCCGCAAACACGTTCCGGTTTACATCACGGAAGACATGGTTGGCCATAAGCTCGGTGAGTTCGCTCCGACGCGTACGTTCAAAGGCCATGCCGGTGAAGAGAGAAAGACTACGTTAGGCTAATTGCGAGAGGAGGAACTTCTGTGGAATCGAAAGCAGTAGCAAAATATGTTCGCATCGCTCCGCGCAAAGTTCGCGTAGTCATGGATCTTATCCGTGGCAAGAACGTTGCTGAAGCATTTGCGATTCTGAAATTCACGCCGAAAGTCGGCGCTGATGTCGTTGAAAAAGTTCTGCATTCGGCTGTTGCTAATGCAGAGAACAATTTCGAAATGGACGTCGATAAACTTTACGTTTCCTCGGCCTATGTCGATCAGGGTCCGACGCTGAAACGTATCCATCCGCGTTCCCGCGGACAGGCTTTCAAAATTCTGAAGCGCACGTCCCACGTCACTATCGTCGTCGCAGAAAAGTAAGAAGGAGGGAAACGGTTTGGGTCAGAAAGTTAATCCGCATGGAATCCGTCTTGGCATCGTAAAGACTTGGGATGCCAAATGGTATGCTGATAAAGAATTCGCAGCCAACCTGCATGAAGATATTAAAATCCGTGACTATCTGAAGGAAAGCCTTCAGGCAGCCGGTGTTTCCAAAGTTGAAACTGAGCGCAGCAAAAACCGTCTGAAACTCACGATTCACACGGCAAAGCCGGGCATGGTTATCGGTCGCGGCGGTTCGGGTATTGAGCAGATCAAAGAAGGTCTGAAAAACTACACAGATAAACGCGTTGACATCAACATTGCCGAGATCAAACAGCCGGATATGGACGCTACGCTTGTTGCTGAAAACATTGCTCAGCAGCTCGAACGCCGCATCGCATTCCGCCGCGCTATGAAACAGTCTGTCGGCCGTACGATGCGTCTCGGCGCTAAAGGCATCAAAGTTGCAGTCAGCGGCCGCCTTGGCGGTGCTGAAATCGCCCGTAAAGAATCGTACCGCGAGGGCAGCATTCCTCTGCATACGCTGCGCGCAGATATTGACTACGGTACGGCAGAAGCCAACACGACGTATGGCCGTATCGGCGTAAAAGTCTGGATCTTCAAAGGTGAAGTTCTTCCGGAGAGAAAACAGCAGAAAGCTGCAGCGGAAGGAGGAGAAGCGTAATGTTAATCCCAAAGAGAGTTAAATACCGCAAACAGTTCCGCGGCCGTATGAAAGGTAAAGCTCATCGCGGCAACACGATCAGCCACGGCGAATTCGGTCTTGTTGCTCTTGAACCGGCTTGGATCACGAACCGTCAGATTGAGGCAGCCCGTATCGCTATGACGCGTTACACGAAACGCGGCGGTAAAGTTTGGATTAAGATTTTCCCGGATAAGCCGATTACGGCAAAACCGGCTGAGACCCGCATGGGTTCCGGTAAAGGTTCGCCGGAATACTGGGTAGCTGTAGTAAAACCGGGTCGCGTTCTCTTCGAGATGGCCGGTATTCCGAAAGAAGTTGCTGCCGAGGCTATGCGCCTGGCCGGTAACAAACTGCCGATCAAGACGAAATTCGTTGCAAAAGAAGACAATAAAGCAGAGGGCGGTGAAGTAAATGAAGGTTAATGAAATCCGTAACATGAGCGCTGAAGAGCTTAACCAGAAACTTGCTTCGCTCAAGGAGGAACTGTTCAACCTCCGTTTCCAGCTTGCTACCGGCCAGCTGGAAAACCCGATGCGTATCAAAGAAGTTAAAAAGACGATCGCTCGCATTAAAACGATCCAGCGTGAACAGGAGCTTAAAGCCTGAGCGCAAAAACTGATATGCAAAAGGAAGGAGGCTCCCTGATGAGCGAAAGAAACGTACGTAAGACGAGAATCGGTAAAGTAATTTCCGATAAAATGGATAAAACCGTTGTAGTTGCAATCGAGGAACTCGAGCAGCACAAACTTTACAAGAAACCGGTTAAGAGAACCGTTAAATTCCATGCTCATGATGAGAAAAACGACGCCCATATCGGTGATACGGTTTCCATCATGGAGACGCGTCCGCTCTCGAAGACGAAACGTTGGAGAGTTGTCGAAGTCATCGAACGCGCGAAATAATCTCAAAATCACAAAAAAGGAGGTCAAACAATGATTCAACAGCAAACGATCCTGAATGTTGGTGATAACACCGGTGCAAAGGAGATCATGTGCGTCCGTGTACTCGGCGGCTCCTACCGTAAATATGCCAACATTGGTGATATTATTGTAGCTGCAGTTAAATCGGCTGCTCCGGGCGGTACGGTTAAAAAAGGCGACGTTGTTAAAGCCGTTGTCGTCCGTAGCGTCAAAGGCCTGCGCCGTGCAGATGGTTCGTACATCCGCTTCGATGAAAACGCAGCCGTACTGATTAAAGATGACAAAACTCCGAGAGGCACGCGTATTTTCGGACCGGTAGCCAGAGAGCTTCGCGATAAAGACTTCATGAAGATCGTATCCTTGGCTCCTGAAGTTCTTTAATTGTGAGGAGGTGCTATTTTGTCACTCGTTAAACTGAACGTAAAGAAGGGCGACACGGTCGTTGTGCTGTCCGGTAAAGATAAAGGCAAGCAGGGCAAAGTTCTGCAGGCTCTGCCGAAGAAAAATAAAGTTGTTGTCGAAGGCGTCAACAAAGTAAAACGTCACACCAAGCCGAGTCAGAAGGCTCCGCAGGGCGGTATTCTCACGAAAGAAGCACCGATGCATGCCAGCAAGGTTATGCTCGTTTGCCCGGCCTGCAAAAAGGCAACCCGTGTTGGTCACAAAGAAGTTAACGGTAACAATGTCCGCGTTTGCAAGAAATGCGGCGAAGTGATCGACCAGACGAAATAAGAGCGAAAGGAGGAACAGCATTGGATAGATTACAGGAAAAATACAAAAACGAAGTTGTCCCGGCACTGACGGAAAAGTTCGGTTATAAGAACGTTATGCAGCTGCCGAAACTGGAGAAAGTTATCATCAACATGGGCGTCGGCGAAGCTGTCGGCAACCCGAAAGCTCTTGACGCTGCTGTCAATGACCTGACGATCATCTCCGGCCAGAAACCGCTGCTTACGCGCGCTAAGAAATCCCTCGCTGCCTGGAAGCTCCGTCAAGGCATGCCGATTGGTGCAAAAGTTACACTGCGCGGTGAGCGTATGTATAACTTCCTCGACAAGTTTATGAACGTTGCCCTTCCGCGTGTCCGCGACTTCCGCGGTGTCAGCGATCAGGCTTTTGACGGCCGCGGCAACTACGCCATCGGTCTGAAAGAGCAGCTCATTTTCCCGGAAATCGAGTACGATAAGATCGATAAAGTTCGTGGCATGAATATTGTAATTGTAACGACGGCTCATACGGACGAGGAAGCAAGAGAGCTCCTGAAACTCCTGGGCATGCCGTTCCGTGCATAAGTAAGGAGGAAATGCTTTCATGGCTAAAAAGTCGATGATCAATAAATCGCAGAAAGAGCCGAAATTCTCGACTCGTGAGCACAACCGTTGCAAGATCTGCGGCCGTCCGCATGGCTATATGCGTAAATTCGATATGTGCCGTATCTGCTTCCGCAAGCAGAGCTACGAAGGCGCAATTCCTGGCGTAACGAAAGCCAGCTGGTAACGTTTAACAATCGAAAGGAGGATATCGATTCATGGTAATGACTGATCCTATTGCAGATATGCTGACGCGTCTGCGCAATGCAAACGCTGTTTTTCATGAAACAGTTGACATCCCGGCTTCCAGAATCAAAAACGCTATTGCTGAGGTTCTGAAAGAAGAGGGTTACATTAAAGACTACAAGGTTACGGAAGACGGCAAACAGGGTGTTCTGACTGTCGTTATGAAGTACGGCCCGCAGCGCGAGCACGTAATCTCCGGTATCAAACGCATCTCGAAGCCGGGTCTTCGCCAGTATGCAAAACATGATGATCTCCCGCGTGTTTATGGCGGCCTCGGTATTGCCATCATCTCCACGTCGAAAGGCATCATGAGCGACAAACAGGCTCGTAAAGCCGGTCTCGGCGGCGAAGTCGTCGCTTACGTTTGGTAATCGTCAAGTAGTCAGGAGGTGTACAGATGTCAAGAATTGGTAGAGCACCAATTACGATTCCGGCCGGTGTTACGGTAACGGTCGGTGAAGATAATGTGGTGAAAGTTAAAGGCCCGAAAGGTGAACTTTCCCGCCAGATCCATCCGGATATGAAAGTAACGGTTGCAGACAACGTCGTTACGGTTGAACGTCCGTCCGATGATAAAACGCATAGATCCCTTCATGGTCTTTCCCGCACGTTGATCCACAACATGGTTGTCGGCGTTACGGAAGGTTTCAAAAAAGACCTTGAAATTAACGGTGTAGGTTACCGTGCCGTTAAGAAAGGCAATAACCTGAACCTTTCCCTCGGTTTCTCGCATCCGGTCGTTGTAGAACCGCCGCAGGGCATTTCATTTGAAGCTCCGACGGCAACGACGATCACGGTTTCCGGTATCGATAAAGAAAAAGTCGGTCAGGTTGCCGCAGAGATCCGCAGTTTCCGTGAGCCGGAGCCGTATAAAGGCAAAGGCATCAAATACGCTGGTGAGCATATCCGTCGTAAAGAAGGTAAAGCCGGCGCAAAAGGTAAGAAATAAGGTAGGAATCCGGGAAAGGAGTGAATTTCTGTGCTTCTTAAAGCAGATAAGAACAAGGCTCGTCAGAAACGTCATCTGCGAGTCCGTAACCATATCGCAGGCACGGCTCAGCGCCCGCGCCTCAATGTGTATCGCAGCTTAGCTAACATTTACGCTCAGATCATCGATGATGAGAAAGGCGTAACGCTCGTATCCGCCAGCACGCAGGAAAAAGATTTTTCCAACTATGGCGGCAATATCGAAGCAGCAAAAGCAATCGGCGCAGCTATTGCACAGCGTGCTATCGAAAAAGGTATCACGGAAGTCGTTTTTGATCGTGGCGGTTATGTTTATCATGGCCGTGTCGCAGCCCTCGCCGAAGCAGCTCGTGAGGCCGGTCTGAAATTCTGAGATATACGTCTAAAGGAGGTAAATGAATGGCTAGAAATATCGACAATGAAACTCCTGAATTCGAGGAGAAAGTCGTATATATCAATCGAGTTGCAAAAGTCGTCAAAGGCGGCCGCCGCTTCTCGTTCAGTGCCCTTGTTGTCGTCGGCAACAAAAAAGGCAAAGTCGGTGTCGGCCTCGGCAAAGCTGCTGAGGTTCCGGAAGCAATCCGTAAAGGCGTTGAGGATGCAAAGAAAAACCTCATCGATGTTGCTCTTATCGACAACCGCACGATTCCGCATGAGATTACGGGGATCTTCGGTGCAGGCAGTGTTCTCCTGAAACCGGCTGCTAAAGGTACCGGCGTTATCGCCGGCGGTCCGGCACGTGCCGTACTTGAACTGGCAGGCATTCGCGACATCCTGACGAAGTCGCTCGGTTCTTCCAATCCGAACAATATGGTTCGTGCAACGATCGCAGGCCTCGAACAGCTCAAACGTGCAGAGGCTGTTGCTGAGCTCCGCGGTAAGACGGTTCAGGAAATCTTAGGTTAATAGGGAGGCAGAATCATGGCAAAAGTAAAAGTTACGCTCGTAAGAAGCCTGATCGGCCGCCCAGAAACGCAGCGCAAGACGGTTCGTTCCCTCGGCCTGCGCAAGATCAACTCGGTCGTTGAACTCCCGGATAACCCGGCTGTACGCGGTCAGCTCCACAAAGTCGAGCATCTGATTAAAGTGGAAGAAATCGCAGAGTAATTAAAGCAGAACAGGAGGTGCACTCTAGATGAAGTTACATGAACTGAAACCGGCAGAAGGTTCCCGTAAAGACCGTAATCGCGTCGGCCGCGGCCTTGGCTCCGGCAACGGCAAAACGGCCGGCCGTGGCATGAAAGGACAGAATTCCCGCAGCGGCGGCGGTGTACGTACGGGCTTTGAAGGCGGCCAGATGCCGATTTACCGTCGTCTTCCGAAACGCGGCTTCAAGAACGTTTGGGCAAAAACATACGCGGAAGTCAATGTTGACAAACTGAATCGTTTCGAAGATGGTACGACGGTTGATCCGGTAGCGCTTGTTGATGCCGGTATCCTTAAGAATGTTGAGGATGGTATCCGCATTCTCGGCAACGGTGAACTGACGAAGAAATTGACGGTTCGCGCTAACGGATTTACGAAATCCGCTGAAGCCAAGATCACGGCAGCAGGCGGCAACGTCGAGGTTATTGGCGTTGAAAAGGCAGCAGGCGTAAAAGACGAGGTGATCTGAGTTGTTTTCAGCCCTTGGCAACATCTTCAAAATTCCGGAACTGCGTCAGAAGATCATCTTTACGCTGATCATGTTTGCCGTTTTTCGGCTGGGAACGCATATTCCGGTACCGGGAGTTGATCCTACTGCGATTGAACAGCTTTTCGCGACGGGGAATCTCCTTGGCCTGCTCGATCTCTTTTCCGGTGGTGCCTTCAGCAAATTTTCTATCTTTGCCATGAGTATCACCCCTTACATCAATGCGGCCATCATCATTCAGTTGTTGACGGTGGTCATTCCAACCTTGGAGCAGTGGTCTAAGGAAGGTGAAGAAGGGCATAAGAAAACGACCCAGGTTACCCGCTATCTCACGGTATTCCTTGCATTCCTGCAGGCAATCGGTATGTCGATCGGCCTGAAGGCTGCTATCCTGAATCCGAATCCGGTAAACATCTTGATCATCGCGATCACGTTGACTGCCGGAACAGTATTCCTGATGTGGATCGGTGAGCAGATCACGGCACAGGGTGTCGGTAATGGTATCTCACTCATTATTTTCGCCGGTATCGTTGCTGCACTGCCGAAAAACATCGGTACGATTTATCATTACGTACAGGCTGGAACAATCAGTTATTTCAGTGTGCTGGGCTTCGGTCTTATCGCACTGGCAATGGTTATGTTCGTTGTTTATATCGAGACGGGTTTCCGCCGTATTCCGATTTCCTACGCGAAACGCGTCCCGGGCTCTCGTGCCGTCGGCGGACATTCCAGCCACATCCCGCTCAAAGTCAATACTGCGGGAGTTATTCCAATAATCTTTGCGTCATCCGTGCTGATGTTTCCAGTAACCATTATCCAGTTTATTGAAGTTCCCTGGATAAAACAACTTGCCAGTTATTTGGAGTGGGGAACACCTCTGCAGACTACGCTTTACGTTCTGTTGATTATCTTCTTCACTTACTTCTATACTGCGGTTACTGTAAAGATATCGGATATGGCAGAGAATCTGAAAAAATACGGTGGTTTTATCCCGGGCATTCGTCCGGGGCAGCCAACGGCAGATTATTTGGATCACGTCATGACCCGTATTACACTGGCCGGCGCGTTCTTCTTGGCGTTCATCGCTGTTTTGCCGAATATGATTGCTGCGGCAACACATATTCAGGGCGTTTATTTCGGCGGCACTGCACTTCTGATCGTTGTCGGTGTTGCACTGCAGACGATGAAGCAGATTGAGTCTATGGTCGTTATGCGCCACTATGAAGGGTTCATGAAATAAGAGGAGGCTGTTTTTATGCATATCCTGTTAATGGGCCCCCCGGGGGCCGGTAAAGGCACACAGGCTGCCAGCCTGGTCGAGGCATTTAACATTCCGCATATCTCCACGGGTGATATGTTCCGCGCAGCGGTTAAGGAAGGTACGGAACTCGGAAAACAGGCTAAGGCCTGCATGGATGCCGGCAAGCTTGTTCCGGATACGGTCACGATCGGTATCGTCAGAGAGCGTCTTGCAAAAGACGATTGCCGTAAGGGTTTCATTCTGGATGGCTTCCCGCGTACGGTTGAACAGGCCGATGCTCTTCAGGGAATCTTGAAGGATCTCGGTCTGAGCTTGACGCGTGTACTCAACATCAATGTTCCCGCTGAGGATCTTGTTGAGCGCGCTGTAGGCCGCCGTATCTGCAAAAAATGCGGTGCGACTTATCATGTCAAGTTTAACCCGCCGAAGCAGGAAGGCGTCTGCGATGCGTGCGGCGGAGAGCTGTACCAGCGTGCAGATGACAGTGCCGAGACGATGACAAATCGTATTTCGGTTT
>CACXCC010000038.1 GCA_902766015.1 uncultured Veillonellaceae bacterium | reverse complement strand
TCCGGCTCGCGCGTTCCGAGCAGATTCAGATTCGGTCCATGTAAAACCAATACACTTGCCATGGTATCTCTTCCTTAACGAATAGATCAGTATAAAATGTCAAATTTCTTTTCATCCGGAATCACATCGCGCTTTTCCATCGAGATTTTCTTGACCCGGATGAAGTAGTTGCCCTCGCGGATCCGCGAAGACATCGTGTCAATTGCCGAGGATTCACCTTGCAGTTCCATGTGAACGCTGCCGTCTTCCATATTCCGAATCCAACCGGTAACTTTCAATTCAATCGCACGCTGCTGTACAAACATGCGCAGCCCGACGCCCTGGACATTGCCCGTAACTTCTACATAGTAACGTACCAGACTGGCCATTTCACCCACCCCTTTCCTGTCAATACATGACAGGATATCCATCATGTATATTTCTATTATAATATGTCTTTTCTAAAGAGAAAAGAGAATTCCTGCTGATTTTTTCTACGACATTGCGTTATTCTGTCTTATCACGGCGCAAAATCGTATACGGTTCGACCGGCTGCGCCATTTTCATATGCAAAATCTGCTGCGGATGCGGCGCAACGGTAATCGGCAAATCGTTTTCATCCGTCATTGCCGTAATGACCTGACGGAACAGCGGACCGTGCGGCTGAAAGATTTCGATTTCCTGCCCCGTTTTCATGTTGTTACGCTGTTCGACAACAGCCCATCCCGTCGACGCGTCATACGAACGCACAAGGCCGACGAATTCCGACGTCTGTTCATACGATGACGTACCGTAAATCTGATCCGTTTCATCCGGCTGACGATAATAGAACCCCGTCGTATAGGCGCGGTGCGAGACCTTGGTCAGTTCCTCCGTCCATGCCGGATCGACCGTAAAGTGTTCCGGATCGTCAAAATACGCGTCAATCGCCTGACGGTAAGCTTTGACGACACTCGCAACGTAATGGACGCTCTTCATGCGTCCTTCGATTTTCAGGCTGTTGACGCCGCTCTCGATGACATCGGCGAGATGCGGAAGCAGGCACATATCTTTCGAGTTCATGATATACGTGCCGCGCTCATCTTCCTCAATCGGGAAATACTGACCCGGACGTGTCTCTTCAACGAGGGCATATTTCCAACGGCAGCACTGGGCGCAGCTGCCGCGATTCGAGTCACGCCCCGTAAAATAACTGCTGAGCAGGCAGCGCCCCGAATAAGAAATACACATGGCGCCGTGAATGAACATCTCGAGATCCGCCGTTGTTTTCGCGCGGATTTCGCGGATCTCGCGCAGTGACATTTCCCGCGCGAGCACGATGCGCTTCGCCCCGAGTTTCTGCCAGGCGTTGACGGCAGACCAGTTTGTCGAATTCGCCTGCGTGCTGACATGAAGTTCCATTTCGGGCACGACGTCACGGCAGATCGTAAAAACGCCGAGATCCGCCACAAGCAATGCATCCGCGCCCATATCCGCAAGCGAACGCAGATAATCCGGCAGATGAACCAGGTCGTCGTTATGCGGGAAAATATTGACCGTCACGTAGACTTTTTTGCCGAGTCCGTGCGCAAAGTCAATCGCCTCCCGCAGTTCATCCTGCGTAAAATTGCCGCCGAATGCGCGCAGGCCGTACGCTTTCCCGCCCAAATATACGGCATCGGCGCCGTAGAGCAGCGCCATTTTCATTTTTTCCATATTTCCGGCCGGTGCCAGGAGTTCCGGCTTCGTTTTGATCATAATTTCCTCCGTGTCACAGCCAAGCCGTCTCCGTTTTCGAGAATTTCCGTTTGAAACGGCGGCTTCGTGACAAGTTCAAGATACATACGCAGACGCTTGACAATCGTCTTAAAGCGCCGCGGCGGCTTTTCATCGGAACGAACATAACCGCGAAACAGTACATTGTCGGCCGCAATGACGCCGTTTGACGCGAGGAGCGGCATGACTTTCTGCAGGTAATCGACATACTGGCCTTTCGCCGCGTCAATAAACACAAAGTCATACGTTCCGTCAAGCCGCATCAAAAGTTCCCCGGCGTCACCGAGCAAAAGATTGACATGATTTGACATCCCCGCCCGTTCGATATAGGACTGTGCCAAACGGTGCCGTTCCTCGTTAAATTCCAGTGAAGTAATCTGTACATCATCCGCACTGTTCAACGCGATAAGCAGGGTCGAATACCCGATCGCCGTACCGATTTCAAGGACGCGATGCGGGCGAACTTCCCGTACGACACCGAGGAACGCTTCACGCGCGTTTTCCCATATAATCGGCACATGATGTGCGGCGGCGTAACGTTCCATGTCACGCAGGACGCGTTCCTGCTCTGACGTCATCATCGAACCTGCTCCACGATCGCCTGATGTTCTTCATATGTCATCGAATAATGGTTATGTCCCTGACGGTCGGCGACGAAATAGAGATAATCCGTTGATGCCGGATGCAGGACCGCGTCAATTGCCGCCATGCCCGGACTTGCGATCGGACCCGGAGGAAGTCCCATATTCTGATACGTATTATACGGCGATTCCATCTGCGTGTCCGCGATCGTCACGTCTTCCTTCGGTTCGTTGAGCAGATATTGGAGCGTTGTATCCGACTGCAGCGGCATGCCGATACGCAGTCGTTTCAAGAAAACCTGAGCGATAATCGGACGATCCTCGGCGTAACGGGCTTCTTTCTCAACGAGTGAAGCGAGCGTCACGACCTGATAGATCGAAAGTCCCTGACTTTGCGCGAGCGCGCGCATTTCCGGCGTAAACCGCTCGTCAAAATCGCGCGCCATCATTTTCATAATCGTTACGTTATCCTCGTTCCCGCGCAGTTCGTATGTATCCGGGAACAGGAATCCTTCACAGGCGTAGCGCGTATTCGGATGACGTCCGACATAGTCGTACGGGACAAAATCCTTCGCCTCCGCGAGGAAGGTTTTCTCGTCGGCGAGTCCCGCCGCCGCAAGGCGTTTTGCGATATCCTGCACGCCGAACCCCTCGGGGATCGTAAACTTGATGACAGACGTTTCGCCGGTCACGAGTTTGCGGACAACCTCCTGCGGCTCGGAACCCGGGTCAAACGCATACGTCCCCGTCTGGATCTTGCCGTCATAACCTTTGACTTTCATATCCCACCAAAGGGCAAGGCGGTCGTTGACGACACCGCGCACGTAAAGCTGTTCACGCAAATCGGACGCCGCCATGCCCGGCTTGACCGTCAAATAAATCGGCTGATTCTTGTCAACCGCCATCTGTTCCGGCGCCGAAAGCTCAAACGCCGTAAGTCCGACTCCCGCAACACATACGGCAAGCACGGCTGCCGCAATTCCCGCTTTTTTCTTTGTCCACCAACTGCGCTGCGTCATCTGTGTCAACCATGTCGGGGTTTGACTCTGATCTCCGGTTTCTTCGTCCGGTTGTGATGTTTTCTCCTGCTGCAGATTTTCCTGCTTCGGGGTGTCCTGCTTCTTTTCTTTATTCCCCGGATCGCCGCTCACCGGCTTTTTCGGCCATTCGGATTGTTTCTGATCCAAGTTTTTCCCTCCGCTTCCAGACACGAAAAAACCGCCACCCGTGACCGGATGGCAGTTTTGCTTCTCCGCTTACTCCTGCTCGTCTTCTTCAACTAAGGCGTCATAAGCTTTCTGAACCGCTTCGAATTCCTCGTCCGTCGGTTCGATATAGGTATCCTCGCCGTTTTCATCCGGGACGATCTTGGCGATCAGGACATCCTCGTCGCCTTCCTCGCAGCCGCAGCCGCATCCTTCCGGATGCTCATCGTGTTCGTCATGAATCCCGACGAGCAGAGCGAATTTTTCCACTCCGACCGGAATGATCATTTCTTCGCGGTAATAGAATTCGTTTCCTTCGTCATCCGTCATAATGACAATGATATCGTCGTTGTTTTCCTGTGCCATAATCTCACCTCGTAAAATATACGGTTAATTCTGATCCGCCCTTGCGGCGGCAATACGCTGATGATCGAGAAATCCCTGCAGAATAAAGACAGCCGCCATCTTATCGATGACTTTTTTGCGCTTGCGGCGCGAAAGATCCGCCTCCAACAGGGAACGGGTCGCGGCAACGGTAGAAAGGCGTTCGTCCCAAAACGTAATGGTAACGTCGGGATATGCCTTCTTCACTTCGTCGGCAAACGCGCGGACAATCTCACAGCGGTCTCCTTCCGTACCGTCCATATTACGCGGCAGTCCGGAAACAAGTGAGCGTGTCTCATACTGATCCATAAGCTCACCGAGACGCTTTAAATCGGCCTCGAGATTCGTCCGGCGGATCGTCTCAACGCCCTGCGCCGTAAGACCGAGCAGGTCGCTGACGGCGATACCGATCGTACGGTCGCCGACATCGAGTGACAGATAGCGTTTCATCATTTGTTGTGCTGCTCCAGATAGTAACGGACGAGTTCCTCGAGCAGTTCATCGCGCTCAATCGCGCGGATTTTGCTGCGCGCTTCGTTGTGGCTCGTCACATAAGCCGGATCGCCCGAAAGCAGATAACCGACAAACTGATTGATCGGATTGTAACCTTTTTCCTGCATGGCGGCGCAGACGTCACAGATCGTACGCTCTGCTTTATTTTCGTCATTGCCGAACTTAAACATCATGGTCTCTTCACTTGTCATGAAAAAACACCTCCACGAACCTTCTATCTGTGGTCTATTGTACCATACTTTCCCCGTTTTTCCTATTCTTCGGGTATTAAAGTTTTTTCAGTGCTTCTTGGAAGCCTTTGTAATGTTCTTCCGCTTCTTTGACATTGCGTTCAAGATCCGGTTTGAGTTTGAGCAGGTCGACGACGCGCCCGTCATCGCGGAAGGTCAGCTCGACCGTACCGATCGTCGGTTTCCCGTGCACGATATGCAGCGCGTCACTGCGGATATCGCCCATCTTCATCCGAATGATGACATCATAAAAGTCAAGTTTCTTGTACTGGTTATTGAAGATGCCCTGAATCGACTCAAATGAAACCGGCTGATAATAACCCGGCCCCGACTTGAACGATCCCGACGTCTTTAAATCGCCGCGCTGTCCGTTGCTCTCGAGCTCCAGATCCATGTCAACGAGGCAGTAGAAACGACTCGTATGCAGGGCAATACGGCTGTCGAGATCTTCACCGTGACCGTAAAGATGATACGCGCGCGTGTCAACATTATACGTTCCGTACGCTGCGAGCGTGCCGTTGTAAACATCTGCGTAGACATTGGAGAATGTCATGACGCCTTTTTCGTAGTGGACATCGCCGAGTACGTTGTAAAAGTCCAGCGCCGGCAGATGCAATTCCTTCATCTTGACATGACCGTCCGATTTCTGGTCATCGAGCGGGCCGTACGAAACGAGGTTAAACGTCATCGGATCGTGAACATTCATACCGAAGCCCAGCGAGGACGGGTCAACCTCGTAAAAAGAAATCGCCGCGCTCATCGTCGGCATTTCCGGTTTCATGTCGATAATCCCCTGCAGATTGACGCCGTTACCGATCGCCGTGCCGCCGAACGTCCCCGAACTGAAGTCAACGCGGATCGCGTCACGCGTGTTGACGTCAAACCGCGCGTTGACATTGGTCATCGTATAGACTTTGCCCTGCTTCGACATTTCGATTTCACAATGGTTGAGCTTGAGTTTCGTGTTGATTTTGCGCCCGTGCCAGTCGATATTACGCATGCGCTCCCCGAACGAACGCTTTTTATGCTCTTTCGGTTCATCCGGCTTTTTTTCGCCGATGCCCTTGATGACATCGATCTGCATGTCCTTATTGAAATGAACGGCGAACTTCGCATGATTAAGCGTCAGTTCCGTAATCGTCGTCGGCTTAAAATCACGCGCCACGATATCCCAGATGCGCACGCGGAAACTGCCGGACGGAACGTTCATAATTTCGTTGCCTTCCGGATCTTTCCAAACGAGATCTTCGAAATTGACGCGGCCGTTGACATGAGCCGTCAGCGATGACACGGTCACCGTCCCGCGCAGCATCTTCTGTTTTTCCATCGTCTGATTAAAGATTGCAGCCGCACTGTGACAGGCGATTTCGGCGAGGATAAAGATGATGACGACGGCAGCGCATAAAAAAGCCAGCAGGCGTTTCCCCCACGGCCACATCCGCGGGCGCAGCCAGCGGCCGCCGCTTAAAAGCCGTTTGCAGATCGGCATCCATTTCCCTCCTTCCGGGTTGACGTTTCTTTTATACTTCTACCCCGAAACGAAAAATCCTGCCCGCAAAACAGGGATATGATGACATGAAAAAACGCCGGCACCAAGTACCGGCGTGATCATTCTAGAATATTGACGTCAGATCGATTCGACCGTATGAACCTCATCGGGATCGAGTTTCCCTTTGAGATCGTGATCCGTCATTGCGCAGACGGCGGAGTCGGACCAAACGTTTTCGGCCGTTTCGATCATGTCAATGATCGTATAAATCGGCAGGATGACACCCATGAGGCCGATCGGCGCACCGACCGAACTCATGAGAGAAAGTGTCAGGAAATAACATCCCATCGGAACGCCTGCGTTACCGACCGCGGCGAGGACGGCAATGAAGAGCCACGCGATCATCGTCCCCATCGAAAGTTCAAAGCCCGCATTCTGCATGACAAAAAGTGACGTGACGAGAATGAATGCGGCGCAGCCGTTCATGTTGATCGTTGTGCAGATCGGCAGAACAAAACGCGAAACGACCGGGTTGGCCTTGAGATTCTTTTCGGCGGAAGCAAGCGTAACCGGAAGCGTTCCCGCCGAACTTTTCGTGAACAGTGCAACGGCGATTGCCGGCGACATTTTCCGGAACACATCAAGCGGATTGAGTCCGCGCGCGATCATGAAAATCGGCAGAATGATGAAGAACTGGATCAGATTGCCGCCGATAATGACCGCCGTATATTTGCCGAGTGCACCGACGATAACGCCGGCTTCAATTTGCGCCGAAAGCTGCGCGGCAAATGCAAGAATACCGAGCGGAAGAGCCCAGAGGATCGCACGGATCAACGTGAAGAGCAGTTCCTGCAGGCCGTAAAGTCCTTTCAGAAGCGTAGCGCGGTTTTCCGTCTTCGGCATGAACGCAAGGGCGAGACCGACCGAAGCCGCAATGAGCATAACGGAAAGGACATTCCCCGAAAGGAACGGCTGCAGCGCATTGTTCGGAATAACCGAAAGGATGTGATCGTAATACGTGAGTTTGCCGAGTTTATCTGCCGGAACGGCCGCAGCACCGGCACCGACAACGTCAGCCGGAAGATTTCCCGGAGCGATCCAGAGATAAAGGGCCAGACCGACTGCAGCGGCGCAGATCGTCGTAAGCAGCGTATACGTGACGGCATGGATGAAAATCCGTTTCGTGTCACGTTTGGCACCGAGAGCCGATAGCGTCGTAATGACGGCGAGAGCAATCGTCGGAACCGCGATAAACTGGAACAGACGCGTAAAAACCGTCGCCACAAAGTCAAACAGCTGATTGAGCGCCGGAATATTAAACCAGCCGAGAATGCCGCCGAGAATCAGCGCGCCCATCCAGAGGATAAACTGATTTCTCTGTTTCTTGCCGTCATGACCGCGCATGGCTTGCTGCGCGGTTTCTTTGACCGTATTTGCCATAAAACTACCACCTTTGCATGATTTCGTTTAGTAAATAAGTATGTTTTATTGGTATAAGATACGTTCCTTATTATAGTCAAGGAAAATTGACCTGTCAAGCACATGTGACACACAAAAAGCCCACCGCCCGACAGAAAACTGACAGGCAGCGGGCTTTGACAATCAAGATTTGACGGGGAATCAGATCATGTCGTTTTTGATCATGTACTCGGCAATCTGCAGAGCGTTCAGAGCAGCGCCTTTGCGGATCTGGTCGCCGCAAACCCAGAAGTTCAGGCCGTGTTCGATCGAATAGTCCTTGCGGATACGGCCGACTTCAACGTCATATTTGCCCGACGTTTCCAGCGGCATCGGATAAACCTGATTTTCCGGATCGTCTTTGACAATGACGCCCGGGAAAGCAGCGAGGGCTTTCTTGGCAGCCTCAACGGAAACTTCGTCCTCGAACTCGACATTGACGGACTCGGCATGGCTGCGGTAAACGGGCACGCGTACGGTGGTCGCCGTGATCCGCATATCGTAATCGTCGAAAATCTTCTGGGTCTCATTGACCATCTTCATTTC
>CACXCC010000037.1 GCA_902766015.1 uncultured Veillonellaceae bacterium | reverse complement strand
TGGTCGGGATGACAGGATTCGAACCTGCGGCCTCTTCGTCCCGAACGAAGCGCGCTACCAAACTGTGCCACATCCCGTAGTCACAAGTAATATTATATGCATCGTGGGGGAGTTTGTCAAGAATTTTTTGAGGAAAACTTTACAATAACCCGACAGCGATATGGAGGCCGGTCAGATTTCCGACACTGCCGGCTAAAATGAATCCGTTTTCGCTTAATATAGTCGCCTGTATCAAACCTCTGCGCTTAAACAATACAGGCTCCGGGCGAAAACGGATTCATTTCTTAACGCCTTACGCAGCAAGTCAATCTGAGCGGCCTTCATATCGCCTTACGTTTCGTTGTTAGGCTTGGGGATGTATGGAAAGGAAACGTGAGGAGAGAGTGGGGCGGTGTTCGTCCTCGTAAACTATTTTGTACTCTTGCATTTTACTGTTAAGTTTGCTACACTTATCCATAGATAACAACTGAATACGTAAATTCACTGGGGGAGCAAATGCTGAGAGACTTCGGTCGACCCTTGGAACCTGTTGGGATAATACCTGCGTAGGGAAGTGAGCGAAACGAAAGTCGATGCTATCCGTCCTTGCGCGGATAGCATTTTTTGCGTGTTCGGAGAGATTTTCGGTGTTTTCGTAAACGGGAGGAATTTTTATGGCAACTCAGATGCAGGCGGCACGCGAAGGCAAGATTACAGACGCGATGAAAATCGTTGCGGAGTCGGAGCACCTGCCGGTCGAACAGATCCGCGACGGTGTCGCGTCGGGCGTTATCGCGATCCCGGCGAATATCAACCACACGAGCCTGAAACCGTGCGGTGTCGGTCAGGGACTGCGCACGAAAGTCAACGCGAATATCGGCACGTCGAGCACGTATCCGGATATCGAGCCGGAGCTGTTGAAGCTTGACGAAGCAGTCCGTTGCGGCGCCGATGCCGTCATGGATCTGTCAACGGGTGACCATATTGACGTTTCGCGCCAGCGCATCATCGAACATTCGCCGATCATGGTCGGAACGGTTCCGCTGTATCAGGCAACGGTGCGCGCGATCCGCGAACACGGTGCTGTCGTTGACATGACGGTCGATGACATTCTCAGCACGATCGAAGCGCAGGCGAAAGACGGTGCGGACTTTATGACGTTGCATTGCGGCGTTACGCGCAGCGCGATCGAGCGGATGCGCCGTCAGAGACGCATCATGGATATTGTCAGCCGCGGCGGTTCGTTTATCGCGGGCTGGATCCTGCACAACGAGCAGGAAAATCCGCTCTACGAGCACTATGACGAACTGCTTGACATCTGCGAAAAATATGACGTCACGATCAGCCTCGGCGACGGTATGCGTCCGGGATGCACGGCTGACGCGACCGATCGCGGCCAGTTGACGGAGCTCATTACCCTCGGCGAACTCACGGATCGCGCCTGGAAACGCGGCGTTCAGGTCATGGTCGAAGGCCCGGGGCATGTTCCGTACGATCAGACCGAGGCGAACATGAAACTCGAAAAACGCCTTTGCCACAATGCGCCGTTCTACGTTCTCGGACCGCTCGTCACGGACGTTGCGCCGGGGTACGATCACATTACGGCGGCCATCGGCGGCACGCTCGCGGCAGTCAGCGGCGCGGATTTCCTCTGCTACGTTACGCCGGCCGAACATCTCGCTCTGCCGACGATCGAAGACGTTCATACGGGCGTTATCACGTCACGCATCGCGGCTCACGCGGCCGATCTCGTCAAAAATGTCCCGGGTGCACGCGAATGGGATCGCAAAATGGCCGAAGCGCGCAAAGTCCTCGACTGGGATGCCCAGCTCGAACTCGCGATCGACCCGGATCTCGCCCGCGAAAAACGCGGCGCGCGCAACAAGAAGGGTGAGGAAGCCTGCTCGATGTGCGGCGATTACTGCGCGGTCAAGATTATCAGCCAGTATTTCGACAAACCGGCCTGCCCGTGCAATGACTGATTGACGGTCAAAAAGGGAATATCGATGTATAATAGCGATGTTGCAATATAAAATAGTTATTTGTTTTGCAATGTATTGCAAGAGCTCATCTTCTTTGAAATAATTGCAAAATCTATGTCAGAAACCGGGAGTAACGAAAAAACTTGAAAATTCCTACAGGAAAAAAGAGGAATTTCCCCCTATATCACGAATAAAAACAGTATAAAGTAGAATTTTCGTTCGAAGGAGGTTTTCATTATGGGGAAGATCAACAAGATTCTCGTACCGGTTGATGGTTCCGTCAACGGCTGTAAAGCCGTCGATGAGGCAATTTTCTTCGCAGGGAAGTGCCATGCCGACCTGGATTTCGTCTATGTGGCAAGTAACATCAACAAAGATATTCCAAGCCACATCGTCTTTGACCGTATCTGGGAGAAAATCCCGGAGAACATGAAAGCGGCAAAACATGTCGAGACCGGCAATATCGCAAAAGCCATCCTGCGCGTCGCGAAGGAAGAGGAAAGCAACATGATCATCATGGGCAGCCGCGGCCTCGGATTGTTCAAAGGCGCACTCATCGGCAGTGTCAGCCAGAAGGTCGTGGAAGAGTCGCCGATTCCGGTTATGGTCGTGAAATGAGCCGGAATTCTGCCTAAAAAGTACCGTCGCAAGTGCGGCGGTATTTTTTTCGGATTGTCACTCAGATGGGGAAAGGAACAATCATGGGGATTTTTGACAATACGGTGATCGTGTCCGATCTTGACGGTACGCTCGTACCGCTCGGCGCGCATATTGCGGCGGAGGATAAAGCCGCAATCCGGTATTTCCGGCAGCAGGGCGGACTCTTTACGGTTGCGACCGGACGTACACCGGGGGCGGCTTTGCCGTATCTTGAGGGGATCGAACTCCATGCACCGGGGATTTATTTTAACGGCGGCATGCTGTATGACAGCGTTGAGGACCGCGTTCTCGCGATGCGGGCTTTGCCGGAACAGGAACGCTGGCATGCGTTTGCGTCCGTCTGTCTACGCGAATTGCCGCACGCGTGCATCGAGGTTTATACGGCAGGCGGATGCAACATTCTCTCGGCACCGGTTTACGACGATCCGCGTCTCGCGCGGGAGCACTTTGACTTTCGTCATGTCAGTATCGAGGCGATTGCAGAGGAAACGTGGATCAAGTTCTTTATCTGCGCGGAGCCGGAGACGCTGCGCAGTGCCGTGAAACTGGCCGATATGTGCGGGATGAAACCGCTCAGCGAAAGTTTTTACTCCGACACGCATTACTATGAGTTTGTAGCGCGCGGTACGTCAAAGGGTGCGATGCTCGGGGAACTGCGCCGTCAGCCCGGATTTACCGATAAGTTCTTCGTTGCGGCCGGGGACTTTATAAAT
>CACXCC010000036.1 GCA_902766015.1 uncultured Veillonellaceae bacterium | reverse complement strand
GCGCCAGGTTGACATCAAAATCGAGCGCAACCAAAAAATTGCCCTGCGCGGTACGAACGGCCTCGGTAAATCGACACTCCTCAAAACACTCCTCGGCATGATCCCGCCTGTCGCGGGCAGTGTCGAGCGCGGCGATTTCGTTTCGGTCGGATATTTTGAGCAAGAAAGTGCTAAAGGGAACCAAAATACGGCGCTCGACGAAATTTGGCAGGAATATCCGGGCATGACGAATGCCGCCGTCCGCGCCGCTCTCGCTTCCTGCGGCCTGACGAGCGAACACATCACGACGAAAATGACGGCGCTCTCGGGCGGCGAAGCGGCGAAAGTCCGCCTCTGCAAAATCATGCTGCGCCCCGCAAACCTCCTCGTGCTCGACGAGCCGACAAATCACCTTGACGTCGAAGCCAAGGCTGAACTGCAACGCGCCCTTCGAGAATACAAAGGCACGATGCTCCTCGTCTCGCACGAGCCTGACTTCTACGAAGGCTGGATCGATCAGGTCTGGAATATCGAGGGCTGGTCGACGAAGATCGTTTGATGTTGTGTCATACGGCTGAATTCCTGCTCCCGAGCTTTACCTGCCGGAAATGCACGGGTTTTACGGAAGACGAACTCCTTAAGCTCGAAAAATTTGCACGCAACAACAGCGCGCTCATTTGGGAGATTGCCCGCGAGGATGGTGAGATCATTGCCGACGTGGGGTGAACTGTTCGGGTATCGCACTTTCTCGTATCAGCATTTCGGTCTGAAATAAAAACGCAGATACGTAATAAAGTTATTCCCGGTTGTGTCGGTTGATGCAACCGGGATTTTTATTGAATACATGTTCGATATATTAGAGGTAAAGCAGGATTTTTACCGATATAGATGGAATAAAATAAATGTAAAGTTGTTTGAATCCATTGACAAAATCAGTAAAGTAAGGGGGAAACAGGATGGCTATGGATTGCCGCCTGATCACGCAGTGCGGATTGCTGCACGACATCGGCAAAGTCATACAGCGCGCCGGAGGTAGCAGGGAGACGCATGCGTC
Source organism: uncultured Veillonellaceae bacterium (assembly GCA_902766015.1). GTDB lineage: Bacteria > Bacillota > Negativicutes > Selenomonadales > Selenomonadaceae > RUG11126. Next base: position 10,155 of record CACXCC010000036.1, on the reverse strand, counting down.
ATTGGGCACGACATTTTTGCGTCAGTTCCTGGCTGATCCGAAAGAAGAACGATCAAGGGCGCTGCTTCATGCCGTAAGATATCATCATTACACCGATCTTTTTGCACGGAATTTACCGGCGGATGATTATGCGTGGCTCGTTTATGAAGCGGACAATATCGCGGCCGGAACGGATCGCCGCAGTCTGCATGAAGGAGATCCGCATTTTAATCCGCATGTTGTACTCGAAAATATTTTTAACACGTTTAACCCGGATGATAAAAAGAAAACGAAAAGCTATTACCGGATTCACCGTCTTGACGTTGAGCAGGACAGTCAATCCGGTTATCCGCGTGCGGACATCGCGCCGGACTCCGCGACACCTGCGGAATATGCCTCAATTGAACAGGATCTAAAAAAGAATTTTCGCTTGACGTCACCGGTCGATATGTCCGTTGAGGAAATGCTGCGTATTTTAGAGGATACGCTCCGCTATGTCCCGTCGAGTACGAATACAGGAGAACTCGTCGATATTTCTCTGTATGATCACAGCCGGATTACGGGCGCCGCGGCGGCGGTACTTTTGCAGTATTGTGCAGATCATGGGATTACGGATTATCACGAATTTGTTTCGTCGAAGGGAACAAAGAATTATCGGCAGAAGCCGGTATTTTTGCTTGTGTCCGGGGATTTTTCCGGTATTCAGAAATTTATTTACCGCGTTCCGTCAAATGATGCAATGCGTATGCTTCGCGGCCGTTCGTTTTATCTGGAAATCGCGCTGGAAAATATGGTCGACGAGCTCCTGAAAGGGCTCGGGCTTTCGCGCGCCAACTGCATTTATTGCGGCGGCGGGCATTTTTATCTGCTTGCGTCAAATACGTCCGAAACGGTTGCTGCATTGAAACGGGGATTTGCCCGGATCAACCGTCAACTGGCCGAATTGTTTCAGACAGGTTTATTCCTTGCGAGCGGCTGGACCGAAGTTTCGGCGGATGAATTAATGGGAAAATCCGTACCGGCGCAGAATATGTTCCAACGTGTCAATCGCCGCGTTTCTCTGAGCAAACAGCAGAGATACGGCGTTGGCGTTTTGACGTTGCTCTTTGACGCGAAAAGTGGGTTGAATCATCTGACAGAGGAAAGCCGGGAATGTGCGATCTGCCACCGTATCGTTCCCGTGCATTCACTCAAAAACTGGAATGATTCTGACGATGACACGGAAACGGCTCAGGCCTGTCCGCTTTGCCGTAATTTCCGTGATTTAGGCAAAGTGCTATTAGAGCAGGACTATATTTTTACGGTTTTATCTGCGGAGGGCAAGGACCTCCCGCATGTTCTGCCGCTGCAGCTTCCGTCTCCGTGGGAAGACCGATATCTCGCGGCTGTTCCGCCTGACAGGAATAATGCCGGTAATGCAAAGGTTTTGACGGCTGAAGAGTTGAGCCGAAAAGGCTGTCTCGTTCATTTGTACGCGCGCAATAAAGCGCAGACGTCAAGTATGATTCGTTCCCGTCTGTGGGTCGCCGATTATGCTGCCAAAGATGAAACCACCGGCACAGTCAAGAAATTTCGTCAGCTTGCGGATGCATCCGGTGAAGTCGAGAGCGGACACGGGATTCGCCGCCTCGGTGTCCTGCGTGCGGATGTTGACTGGCTCGGTGCGGCATTTATTGCCGGATTTAACCATAACAAGGTTTCCAATCAGACACGGGAGTACGCGACTCTTTCCCGCTGTGCGGCACTTTCCGGCAGTCTGGCGTTCTTTTTCAAGTATTTAATCAACCGGATCGCGGAGAAAAAACTGCCTCCCGGTCAGGAGCCGTTTTATCTGTTCCAGAAAAAAGACGGTCAACCGCGTGACATTCATATTGTGTATTCCGGCGGCGATGACTTGTTCCTCGTCGGTGCTTGGGATGATCTGCTCGAGATGGCCGTTGACCTGCGACGGGCTTTCCGTCAATATACGAACGATCAGTTGAGTTTTTCGGCAGGGCTGGGACTGTTCAGTGACAGTTATCCGATTCTTCGCATGGCAGAAGCTACGGGGAACCTGGAAGATCTCGGCAAGAGCTTGCCGATGAAAGACGGACTGGCGCTCTGGGGCGTCAGTGAAGATGTACAAGCTGATCAATCGAGAACGGACTCCGTTTTTACATGGGATGATTTTCTGAAGCATCTGGTTCATGAAAAACTGGCTTTCCTGTGCTCACATTTTGCTTTGGAAGGCATCCCGGACGGTGATACGGATCCGTTGAAGAAGATCCCGGCAGGAAGAACGTTGCTTTATCGTTTACTGCTGTTATTGCGCTCGTCAAAGCGCTTCAATCTCGCACGATATGCTTATGTTATCGCCCGTATGGAACCGAAAGGAAATCATGTTTCCGCGGAACAGAAAGCGTGTTACCGCGAAGTGCGGGATACGCTCTATCGCTGGGGCAGTACGGACGAGGATCGGAAGTATTTGATCGAAGCGTTGCAACTGTTGATTTACCGGATGCGCGAACGGTGAGGAGGAGTCATGATGATGGAATCGAAACAAACCGGCACTGTGCCGAAAAATGACGTAGAGATGGCAGAAGACGTTATGAAAACGTTAGCATCGAATACCGATAGATGGGGCAAGCCCAATATGGTTACGACCTCTCAGATTCGAAAGTTTTTAGCAGAGGTCAATCGGATCAGCGTACAGTTGGATCGGTATCTGATCCGGAATGGCAAAAAGCAAACAACGTTACCGGAAGAATTGGTCACAGATATTCAATTTCTGAAGGTCAAATTGGCTTATCAGATTGGTCGTGCGGGTGCCCGTGATAAGAGAAATCCGGTTTGGCAGTTTGCTGAAGGAGCGGAACTTATGACGCGCATTGATGCGATTGGCGATGACGTCAAAAAATATCAGCAGTTTGCCAAATACATGGAGGCACTCGTTGCTTATCATAAATTTTATGGAGGGAAGGACTAATGGCTCAAAGAAGTTTTTCGGGAAAAATGCTTATTGATGCAGTTTTGACGGTCAAAACCGGTATGCATATCGGCGGTTCCGGCGATTTTGCGGCGATCGGGGCGATTGACAGCTGCTTTGTCCGCGATCCCTTGACAAAAGCACCGATGATTCCGGGGAGTTCACTGAAGGGGAAAATGCGTACGTTGTTGGCCAAGGCACGGAATAACGATCTCATTCTAAAGGATCCAGCGCAGGATGAAACGGTTGTAGCCCGGTTATTCGGCATTTCGAATAATCAGGATTCTCAACCGGCTCGTCTGCAATTTACCGATGCATTGCCGGATTCCGAAAGTATAGACGAGTTCGGCGTACTGGAATCAGGATCGTATCTGGGCGAAATCAAATTCGAAAACACCATCAATCGCGGCACCGGTGTCGCGAATCCGCGACAGATCGAGCGTGTTCCTGCAGGCATGAAATTTAACGTACGGTTGACGTACAATATCGAGGATGAAAACGAACTGGCAGAGGATATGAATGTTCTCGCACAGGGATTCCGTTGGCTTCAGCTGGATTATCTCGGCGGGCACGGTTCGCGCGGTTACGGGCGTGTTGCCTTGACAGATTTCCGGGTCAAGCGGATTGACGCGAAAACCGGCACAATTAACGATGAACCGAATTTGGTAAAAGCATTTGATGAGGCACGCGTATGACGACATCGTATGTAATTACGCTTTTGAAATTCCGTACGCCGGTTCATTTCGGTGCGGCAGGACTCGGCGGCGGGCTCGAAGAAGCGGAAATGATCTGCCGTGCCGATACGTTTTTCAGTGCACTTTGTCAGGAAGCAGCCCTGCAGGGAGCGGAAAGCTTAGATCGTCTCATAACGGCGTGCCAGAGCGGGAAAGTCCGCTTTTCGGATTTAATGCCGTACTGTGAAGCGCATAACGAATATGAACTCTATTTACCGCGTCCGTGTCTGCCACCAGATGAAAAAACGGAGGAAAATCAAGCCTGCTCCCTTACCGCCGTGCGTCAGGTTTCCGGTCAGCGCAAGAAAATCAAGAAGCGTCAATTCCTTCGGGCGACGGAACTGCTTGCTTTGCGCAACGGCAAACTCGATACGATGGATTTACCGGAACTCCCGTCCTTCGGTGAGAAGACGAATGACGTGCATTTCAACAGCCGCACGCGTAAACCGTATGATGTCGGCGCATTCCATTTTCAGGAAAATGCGGGACTCTATCTCGTGATCGCGTTGGAAAACGAAGAAGATCGCAATTGGTTGGCTCCGTTGATTTATTTCCTCGGACTGTCGGGAATCGGCGGGCGGAAAAGCTCGGGTCTCGGCCATTTTGACCTGATCGACGGCGAAGATCCGGCATCCGTTTCGGGCAGCGAGTTGGAATATGCATTTTCTGTTTTAAATGAATATGGTATTTACGGCAAGGATGATGCTGCTCTTTATCAATTGCTCAACGCTTCAAACGATCATTGGCAGATGACGATCGCGCCCGTTTTGCCGTCAAAAGAGGATATTCCCGCTGCGGCAGACGGTTTCGGCCAACTGTTACGCCGTTGTGGATATGCGTATTCGAAAGGAATGGAGACGGCAATTCGCACGGACAGTGTCTATATGATGAACAGCGGTTCCTGTTTCCGTCAGCGTTTGACGGGACGTATCGCTGACGTCAATCCGGGAAATGTACCGCATCCGGTGTATAAATACGGTAAAGGTCTTTATCTGGGGGTGAAACCATGACGATGCAATATACGAAAATGCGTCTGCGCTGTGAAACCCCGATCTTTATCGGCAGCGGTGAAGAATATACGAAGATGAACTATTTTTATTGGGATAATCGGGTCTATTATCTCAATGAACATGCCTGGGCGTCTTTTCTTTTCAAACGTAAACGTAATTTACTCAACAAATTTACCGAAGAGAACGCGAATGCATATCGCGGGTATGGTCCTGCATCCTCGATTCGTAAGTTTTTGTCCGATCAGGGAGTGATTCCGAGATGGGAAGGACAGGGCAAGGATCCCGTTAAATTCCTGTCGGATATCGGAGTTATTACGAAAGCAGAGGGAATCCCACTGGCAGGGATTTCGGACAAGAACACCGGTAAATACGGTCCGAATACGATTCATTCGTTTATCCGCGACGGACGCGGGGCGCGTTTTATACCGGGATCGAGTTTGAAGGGTGCTATGCGGACGGCGATCCTTTCCGAATATCTGCGTCAAAATAGGAAGTTCGGCCGATATTGGAAAGATCTGGAACGAGTAGTAAACCCGCACAGCAAAGCAACAAAAAAAGACAGCGGTAACGTATTCAAAAATCTGGAGAAAGAAATCGCAATCCCATTCAACGAGAAAACAAGAAGACGGGATATGGTTGACAGTTACTTCACGGGACTGCAAGTCAGCGATGCCGTGCTCGAAAACGAACATGTCGGCATCGTACAAAAAGAAGATCTGGGCTATTCCAAGGCGCGCAAAGGCGATGATCCGAATCCGCTTGTGCTATTCCGGGAAGCATTAATGCCGCCGACAAGTGCCGAATTTACCATCGGAATTGACCCGAAAAAGATGGGGAGTCTTGGTATCCGGAATATCGACGATCTGATGAACTGCCTGCAAAAGTTCATGTCATATCAGTATGACATTCTGTCTGACGCATTCCCGGCTGACAATACGGTTTACGATCTGGATTCGATTCGTCGGTCTGATCTTTACCTCGGCGGCGGGACAGGGTTCCTGTCAAAAACATTGGTCTATTCACTGGCACCGTCAAAAGACGAAGCGATCCGCGTGACGCGTCAAATCCTTCAGTCGATGTTCGGAAAGCATAATCATGATTTTCAAATCTCGCCGCGAACCCTAAAACTGACAAAAGTGCAATCTCAGTATGATATCATGGGACTCGGTAAACTCGAGGTGGTGAAACCGTTATGATCCGTACCGCACAGGCAAAACTCATTCTCCCGCCGCACGCCGATATTGACCAGTCACTCGGATCCGTTCTTCACGGTTATATGATGGATGTTATCGATGCGTCAACGGCGGACGAACTGCACGCACAGGAAGTGCGTCCCTACAGTCAGCATGTGTTTCAGAAAGACGGACAGTGGTACTGGGAAATCCATACTTTGACGGATGAGACGTTTGAAAAAGTACTGAAGCCGATACTCCGGCGGGATGCATTTCTCTCGCGTCAAAAAGGTTACGCGATCGGATTCAAAGATTTCGCCGTGACGGAAGAAATCGATTATCGTGATCTTGAGGAACGAATCTGGCTGGAACCGGAGCGCCCGTACAAAGTTCGCCTGCAGTTCGTTACGTCAACGTCATTTAAATCCGAAGGGAAATACGCGATTTTCCCGTTGCCGTCATTGCTGTTTCATTCCCTGATCCGCAAATGGAACCTGTTTTCCGACGCGTCAATTCTCGCGGAGGATCACCTTGCCGAGCATCTGGAACAGTGTTTTTCGATCGTCAACTATTCGCTTTTTATGAGGTCGTTTTCCGTTGAAGGGCGTTGGATTGACGCCTTTCAGGGACGGTTGACACTCGGACGATTCCGCCATGACAACGCGTCACGTCTCATCGCCCTCCTCGCGCAATATGCCGTTTACGCCGGTATGGGCATCAAAACAGCGCTCGGCATGGGCGCAGTGCATACGGATGTACAGTATAGAAAGGACGTCACATCATGAATATCCTGTTTACGCCCGCAGGCAACACCGATCCCGTGCGCGATTATCATGACGGCGGTATCCTGCATATCATACGCCATTATCCGATTGACCGCGTTGTTATCTTTCTGACCAAAGAAATGGCCGAAAAAGAAGACGAGGGCGGTATCTACACAAAAGGCGTGCACAGCGTCAAACCGGATATTCCGGTAGAACTCATCAAGACGGACATTTCCAATCCGCAGCGCCTCGAAGAACTCTTGCCGCTTTCTCAGGCTTTTTATGATGCTCAGGCAAAATATCCTGATGCGAAATGGTATATCAACGTCAGTTCCGGCACGCCGCAGATGAAACTCGTCGTTTCCCTGCTGGCACTCGACGATCCGAATACGACAGCCGTACAGGTCGAAAGTCCGGCGCGGCGGTCAAACCTGCACAACAATCCGAACGAAATGCCGGATATGCTCGACATGCTCGAAGTCAATCAGGATGCGGAAGAGGATGCGCCGAACCGTTGCCTTGAACCGCCGTTTCGCCTGCTCCGTCGTCACGGGATTTGTCTGCAGATCGAATCACTCGTCAATCAGTACGAATATGAAGGTGCGCTCACTATCGCTCAGGCGAACCGGGATCTGTTTACTGACATGACGCAGCATCTTTTGCAGCACGCCGTTTACCGCGAAAACCTACAATGGAAACTCGCCAATAAAGAAATCGCCTCGTATCAGGGCGAACGCCTTTTGCCGGCGCCTTCGGACTTCTCCGAGTATTTCCTCGTCATGGAGATGCGTCAGCGGAAAAACCAGTTGCCGGAGTTTATCGTCAAATTGTCCCCGGTACTCGTCAATCTCGGTGTCAAATACATGAAGTCGCTCGCTACACTCGATCTCGCGCAGTGCGGCTCAGTCAGCCGTCGTGACGATATTTTTTATCTGGAGCCGGACAAGATTCGAGCGTATCGCCCTTGTCTCTATGATTTTCTGGACGGCGAATATACACGCGGATTTCATCGCAATCCGCTGACCTTTGACGTCATCAGCCGCATCTGCGTCTATTTGCGTGATGAAGAAGGGATGCAGGATGTGCGCCACAAAAAAGTTACGACGCTCTTTTCCCGTCTGCGCACGGTCGAAAGCAACGCCCGCAATCTCGTTGCCCATACGATCACAAACCTCACAGAGCAGGAACTGCAAAAACAAACCGCATCGGGCGCATCCAAAGGCTACACGTCGCGCGACATTATGCAGATGCTCCATGATCTTGTCCGTCTCGTCTATAAACGCGATTTCGCTTGGGACTATGACCGATTAAACCGTTGTATTTTGGACAGTTTGAAGGAAGTGAACGTATGAGCTGGCTGTATGTAACAGAACCGGGAGCGAGACTCATTAAGCGGGGCGGCTGCTATGTGATTCAACGGGAAAACGAAACGATCTGCGAAGTCCCTGCAGGACTCGTCGAAGGCGCCGTTATCATTGATACGGTGCAGGTATCCTCACAGGTCATCGTCGATTTCCTGCACAACAATGTCCCGCTGACATGGCTTTCGACAACCGGAAAATTCTTCGGGCGGCTCGAATCAACGCAGAATCAGGACGTCATGCGTCAAAAAGCGCAGTTTGATCTGCAGGAGAACGATCCGTTCCGCGTCGCCCTGTCAAAGCGTATCGTTTTCGGCAAAATCTATAATCAGATGACGATCCTGCGGCGTTATCAACGGACGGCGCAACTGCCGAATATGGATGACGTTCTGAAGCAGATGCGGCTGATCGCCAATAAAATTGACCGGGATAAAGAAATTGAGGCGATCATGGGGCACGAAGGAGCGATCGCACGGCTTTACTTCGGTCAACTCGGCAAAATCGTACCGAAAGAGTTTGCCTTTGAACGTCGCAGTCGTCGTCCTCCGGAGGATGCATTTAATGCAATGCTGTCATTCGGCTACACGCTTCTGATTTATGATTTTTATACGGCACTCACGAATCTCGGACTCCATCCGTATGTTGGATTCCTTCATTCACTCCGAAACGGGCATCCTGCCTTGGCGTCGGATCTCATGGAACCGTGGCGCCCTGCTGTTGTCGATGCACTTTGTCTGTCCCTGATTTCGCATCATGAGATTAAGCCGGAGCATTTTACGGAAAAAGATCCTGATACAGGTGGCGTTTACCTCGACCGTGTCGGCCGGCGTATTTTCATCCGCGCATATGAGAAAAAGATGCAAGGCGTCAATAAATATTTCAAGGGTGAATATTCCTGGCGTTACAGCGTCGGTATGGAGTGCGACTCATTCCGTCAAGCGTTGGAACATAAGGATCTCTCCCTGCTGCGTCCGTTTATCATCCGGTGAGGTGACTGAACTGTGGAAGAACGTGACCTGATACCGAAGGATCGCAGGCGATATATTGTCCTCGTCATTTATGATATCGTTGACAATAAACGCCGTACGAAAATGGTAAAATGCCTCGAACGCTATGCCGTGCGCGTGCAGAAATCCTGCTTCGAAGGATTCCTGAGTACAGAGCAATACGAGCGTATGGGGAGAGAGGCCAGCCGCCTGATCGATGAAACGGAAGATTCCCTGCGCATTTACGTGCTGCACAGCCACGCGCATGTCGTGTCATGGGGACGCGGCGAGCGCAAGAGTGATGACGTGATTATTTATTGATCGGTCAGAGAAGGTCTGATATAATAAATATGGTTCCTGACAGTAAATATCAAAATCTGCACCGCACCAGGCGCCATAAGGGTTTGAGGCTAGTTACAGTAACTGATACAGTAATTTTTGACATAATTTGCTGTTCCGCTCCGCAAATCGTGCTGCGAGCCCTTACTAGACGTGCGTTTCGGGCAACAGGATTAAGGAACGGAATCCCCGTAAGGGGACGGAAACTCACGCGGACTCTGCAACGAGTGCAAGCTATCAATGAAGTAGATTAAGGAACGGAATCCCCGTAAGGGGACGGAAACCTCGCTTTCTCGCTTATTCGCTTCTCACGCGGACTCTGCAAATTAAGGAACGGAATCCCCGTAAGGGGACGGAAACTGCAATGTCATAATCATCATACATGACATTGACAATATCAAATTAAGGAACGGAATCCCCGTAAGGGGACGGAAACTCGGTGCGCTTTCTCGCTTATTCGCTTCTTGCGTGGAATTAAGGAACGGAATCCCCGTAAGGGGACGGAAACGAACAATACAAAACAACTTCAACGAGCAAATCAATTTCACGATTAAGGAACGGAATCCCCGTAAGGGGACGGAAACTCATCATGTTCAATGTTGTGAAAATCGTCTAAGAAGGATAAATTAAGGAACGGAATCCCCGTAAGGGGACGGAAACAAGCTGTTAAGCTTGCTCTATACTTTTGAGGGCGTCTATTATTAAGGAACGGAATCCCCGTAAGGGGACGGAAACTGGGCTTTGTAACAAGCTCAACACATCACTGAAGTGTGTTCTATTAAGGAACGGAATCCCCGTAAGGGGACGGAAACTGAAGCGTACTCTCGCGCGATGGTTCGACATGG
>CACXCC010000035.1 GCA_902766015.1 uncultured Veillonellaceae bacterium | reverse complement strand
TGGGCAGGGATGGATTCGAACCATCGTAATCCGAAGATGACAGATTTACAGTCTGTTCCCTTTAACCACTCGGGCACCTACCCATGTGCTAACAGTTGTTAACGACAAAATCTATTATACGGATTACAAGCCCACTTGTCAATAGCTTTTAACTTATTTTCTTCTCATCCAAACCGGAATGTCAATGAAATTGTCAGTGCCTACCGTATCACCGATACCGGCCTGCTGCGGCTGATCCTGCTGAGGAGCGGCCTGCTGGGCCGTCTGCTGCGGCTGCTGAACGCCGATTTCTTCCTCCGGTGCGTCAAATCCCGTCGCGATAACCGTGACGCGGACCGTATCACCCATGCTGTTGTCAACGGCAGCACCCCAGATGATGTTGGCCTGACTGTCAGCAGCTTCCTGAATGGCGCTCGATGCTTCACCGACTTCGAGCATATTGAGGTTCTCCTCGGCACCCGTGACGTTCATGAGGACGCCGCGTGCACCGTCAATGCTCGTTTCAAGCAGCGGAGATGCAATAGCGGATTTAGCGGCTTCGACGGCTGCATTTTCACCCGACGCTTCGCCGATACCCATGAGTGCCGAGCCGGCGTTGCTCATGATGTTTTTGACGTCAGCGAAGTCGAGGTTGATGAGTCCCGGAACGGCGATGAGGTCGGAAATACCTTTGACGCCCTGACGCAGAACGTCATCGGCAATGCTGAATGCCTGCGTGATCGGCGTCTTTTTGTCAACGACCTGCATGAGGCGGTCGTTCGGGATCGTGATAATCGTGTCAACGTGTTTCTTGAGGTTGGCAATGCCCGTTTCGGCATTGTGACGGCGTTTCGAACCTTCGAACGAGAACGGTTTCGTGACAACGCCGACCGTCAATGCGCCGATTTCGCGTGCGCATTCGGCAACGACCGGAGCAGCGCCCGTTCCGGTGCCGCCGCCCATACCTGCCGTGACGAAAACCATGTCTGCACCGCGCAGAGCCTCGAGAATGTCATCGCGGCTCTCCTCGGCGGCTTTCTGGCCGATTTCCGGTTTTGCACCGGCACCGAGGCCGCGCGTCAGTTTTTCGCCGATCTGCATGCGCTTCGGAGCCAGGGACTTCAGGAGCGCCTGGGCATCCGTATTGACGGCGATAAATTCAACGCCCTGCAGGCCGAGATTGATCATACGGTTGACGGCGTTGCTTCCGCCGCCGCCGACGCCGATTACTTTAATATTTGCCAGCTGGTCAAAGTCATTTTCATCTAATTCAAACACGGTATAAACCCCCAGACGCTATTTTCACTATGTTCACTGCCGGACAGACTCCGGACATTGTCTACGCATTCTATAATGATTCATTTTACCATCAATTCACGTCAATTACAACGGATTCCGGCGGGCCGCTGCAAAATTTTATTGATTATTCCCGTTTTTTTCCGGATCGGCAACGGGAACGTCGCGCAAACGGATGAACGGTGCGGCATAACTGAAGTCAACGTATTCGATCGCATGACGCGTCGTCTGCAGGTCTTTGAGGAAATCCTGCGTCAGTACCGCTTTCTCCTCGAGATGGTCGAGCGAGCCGAGGCGGATCTGGACTCCGTGGGTCGTATAAGCCGCAACGGCACCGGGCTGGGCGATGTTGACTTCCGAAAGCTGGTTGAGCGATGCGGGATCGAGGAGCTGCAGGAAACTGATGACGCGCGCGATATTTTGGTCGGGATTGTCATCCCCGACGTAAAGCTCACCGAGCGTCACGCCCGTGATGAGCGGAATCGGCACACTGCTCAGCGTGCGGTGAACGTTCAGGACTTTGCCGAGACGGTCGAGGTCGACGTAGCCGTAATCGCAGGCGACTGTCGCGACGGCCTGACGCTCCGTGACGTCAATTTCGAGCGTATCGGGCATGCGGCGGCGCACGAAGGCCGATTCGATGCGCAGATCCTGCTGCAGATCCTGCGTGATGGCGTCAGTCTGCAGTTTAAAGAGCGGCTCCCCCGGATAGATGCGTCCGATTTTCATGATCTCCGTGTCACTCAAATACGAGTTGCCGTGAATCTCGACGCGCTGCACCGTGAAGATCGGCAGATAAACGACAGCCGCAATGATGAGGCCGCAGATCACAAGGAAACCGAATCCTTTCAACAGCCGCCGCGGGCTTCTCCTCGTTTTTTCCTTTTGATCGCTCATACCGTTTCCCCCTGTGTGCTCCCGAATTGACAATGAAAAACCGGACAGTCACCCTGTCCGGCTTTATTATAACATATTCTTTTTATTTACGAAAACCGGCCATCTCGAGAATCCGTTCGCAGAGCTCCGGGAACTCGACGCCCATCGCGCGCGCCGCATCCGGGACGAGGGAAAGTTCCGTCATGCCCGGTACGGAGTTGACTTCGATAACATACGGCGTTTCGTCTGCGTCCATCATCATGTCAACGCGGGCAACGCCGCGGCAGCCGCACGCTTCGTACGTACGGATCGCGAGGTCCTGGATTTCCTTCGTCTTCGCTTCGGAAACCGGCATCGGGATGATGTGATGCGACTGGCCTTTCGTGTACTTGCTCGCGTAGTCATAGCGGCCCGACTCCGTCGTTATCTCGATGATCGGGAACGCTTCTTTCTTCGCTTCGTCTCCCCAGACGGCAACGGTGAGTTCGCGGCCGCGGATGAACTGCTCGACGAGGACTTCGTCGTTATACGAAAATGCTTCTTCGAGCGCGTTTTCGAGGTCTTCGCGTTTTTCGACGATGTAAACGCCGATACTCGAACCCTGCGAAGCGGCTTTGACAACAACCGGCAGGGAGAAATGTTCCTCGATTTCCGTGACGAGGTCATTCTTCTCCATGTCAATGCGATGATACGTATGCGAACCCGGCGTCGAAATGCCTTCGGCGACGAGGACGCGTTTCGTTGCGGCTTTGTCCATCGTGATCGCGGCTGCGAGAACACCGCTTCCCGTGTACGGGATGCCGAGCATCTCGAGCGTGCCCTGCAGCAGCCCGTCTTCGCCGAATTTGCCGTGCAGTGCGTTAAACACGATCGCACAGCCGCTCTTGCGGATTTCCTCGGCAAACGTTTCCGGATGCAGTTCCATGCCGACAGCGTTGTAGCCTTTCGACTGCAGCGCTTTGAGGATCGCCGTGCCCGTCTGACGCGAAATCTCGGCTTCCGTCGAGGTGCCGCCCATCACGACGACAATTTTATCCTGATTCATGTTTTGTTCTCCCATCTTCCCGTGTTATTTCTGCAGCATCGCGGCGAGTTCTTCGCCCGTTTTATAAATGTCACCGGCGCCCATCGTGATGACGAGATCGCCCGGCTGTACATGATCTTTGAGCCAGCCCGCGAGTTTTTCCTTTTCCGGGATGTACGTGACGTCACGTCCCGTCTGACGCGTCACTTCGTCGCGGATCGTCGCGCCGCTGATGCCTTCGATCGGTGCTTCGCCGGCGGCGTAAACATCCGTCAAAACGAGTTCGTCGGCCGAAACGAACGCCGTGCCGAACTCCTCGTGCAGGAGCTGCGTGCGCGAATAACGATGCGGCTGGAATACGCAGATGAGGCGCTGCGGCTGCGTTTCTTTCGCGGCTTTGAGCGTCGCGGCGATTTCCGTCGGATGATGTGCGTAGTCGTCAACGATCCAGACATCCTTGACATGGGCCTTCGTCTGGAAACGGCGTTTTGCACCGTGGAACGCGGCCAGTCCCGCCGCGGCTTTTTCGAACGGCACGCCGATTGACATCGCTGTCGTGATGCAGGCGAGTGCGTCGAGGACGTTGTGACGTCCCGGGATGTTCAGCGCGACATGTCCGAGCTCTTTGCCCTCGTGAATGACGTCAAATTCGATGCCTTTGCCGCCCGTCGTGATGTTTTTCGCCTGAAAATCGGCCGGATAGTCAATGGCATACGAATAGAATTTACGGTCAATGTCAGCAGCGATCTTGCGGACGTTCTCGCTCTCGAGGCAGAGGACGGCGTAACCCGTTTCCGGATCCGTGTTGTCGATGAACTGACGGAACGCTTTGATGATGTTTTCCATCGTGCCGTAATGGTCCATATGGTCGTCTTCGACGTTCGTGACGACGGCGATATGCGGACGCAGTTTCAGGAAGGAGCCGTCGCTTTCATCGGCTTCCGACACGAGATAATCACTCGTGCCGAGCTGGGCGTTCGTGCCGAGATCCGGTACTTCACCGCCGACAATGATCGTCGGGGAAACGCCGGCATGATCGAGGACGACGCCGATCATGGACGTTGTTGTCGTTTTGCCGTGCGAGCCTGCGACGGCGATGCCTTTGTACTCGTTGACGAGTGCGGCGTTGATATCCGAACGGTGCAGTTTCGTGATACGGAGATCGCGCGCGGCGATGACTTCCGGATTGTCATACGGGATTGCCGTCGACACGACGATTGCGTCGGCACCTTTGACATTTTCGGCTTTCTGGCCGCCGAGCGTGATTTTTGCGCCGAGTTTGCGCAGATTTTCGATGATCTCCGAATCGCCGCGATCCGAACCCGTGACTTCATAGCCGAGTTCCACCATAATGCGGGCGAGTGGGCTCATGCCGGCGCCCCCGATGCCGACGAAATGAACGTGACGGATTCCCTTCAGTTCTTTCAGCTCTTTTTGCAATGCTTTCACCTGTTTCCCTTTCCGGCCAGCTGTAATGCGAGTTCGGCGATTTCGGCCGCTGCCTGCGGCTTGCCGAGACTGCGGCTGACTCCAGCCATATGTGCCAGTTTCGTATCTTCGCTCAGCAGTTCCGTCAAAACGGCGCCGAGTGTTTTTGACGTCAAATCTTTATTCAAAATCATGCGGGCTGCCCCGGCTTCTTCGAGGGCGCGCGCATTGTGTTCCTGATGGTTTTCCGCGGCGTACGGGTACGGGATCAGAATCGACGGAATCCCGCGTGCCGTAAGCTCCGCAAGTCCCGTTGCGCCGGCGCGGAAAACGGCGAGATCCGTCATCGCCATGGCCTGCGGCATGTTGTAGAGGTACGGGCGAACCTGCAGATGGTTTACCGACGTCAGGTCAACACCGGCTTCCTTCAGCCGGTTCATGACGTCATCGTACTCGTTCTTGCCCGTGACATGGAGGATCTGCACCTCCGGATGATCGACCGCCTGTTTCAAAATGTCAATCATCGCACGGTTGATCGCACGTGCACCGCGGCTGCCGCCCGAAACGAGGACGGTTTTTTTCGCCGGGTCAAATCCGAACGCCGCCGCGCCGTCTTCGCGCCGTGCCGACATGACTTCCTGACGGATCGGGTTGCCCGTGTAGACGACTTTGTCGGCCGGGAAATGCGGTGCCGCTTCCTTCGTGCCGACGGCGATTTTTGACACGAAATGCGAGAGAATCTTGTTCGTGATGCCCGGAACGACGTTTTGTTCCTGGATCATCGTCGGGATATGCATGAGACTTGCCGCAAGTAAAACCGGGCCGCAAACGTATCCGCCCGTGCCGATAACGACATCGGGGTGAAATACTTTGACAACTTTGGCCGCATGGGCGACACCCGCTGCGGCGCGTCCGGCGCGGCGGAGATTGTCGAGTGTCAAATGACGCTCAAATCCTTCGATGTCAACCGTCGTAAACGGCAGTCCCTCTTTCGGGACGATATCGGACTCGAGGCCCTTGCTCGTGCCGACGTAGAGAAACTTCGCGTCCTTCGCCTTGGCCTGGATATTGCGGATGATCGTGATGGCCGGATAAATATGGCCGCCCGTACCGCCGCCGGAAACGATAATATTCACGCCGGTTCCTCCTTATAATGCGTTGACGAGACGTTTGAAATCCTCGCCGCGTTCTTCAAAGCAGCTGTACATGTCAAAGCTTGCGCAGGCCGGGGACAGCAGAACCGTTTGACCGTCATGCGCGAGTTCGTGCGCTTTGGCAACGGCTTTGTCCATCGAATAGCCGACGTCAAAAATCTGCGCTTCCGGATAGCCGAGTTTGACGGCATTTTCACGGAAACGCGCCGCGGCCGCGCCGACGAGAATCAGTGCGTCAACGCGCTCTTTGACGAGCGTCATGAAATCCGTAAGATCTGTCATTTTGTCATCTCCGCCCGCGATGAGCACGATATGATGAAACGTCTCGAGCGCTTTGATCGCCGAGTCCGTATTCGTCGCTTTCGAATCGTTATAATACGGGACGCGGTCTACATCGCGTACGTACTCGATGCGGTGCTCGACGCCGCGGAATGACGTCAAAACCGGTACCATTTCCGCCGGGCTGACGCCGGCGAAAAACGCGCAGGCGCAGGCCGCAAGGGCATTTTCGACGTTATGCGGGCCTTTGATGCCGAGTTCGTCCGTCTTGCAGATTTCGTATTCTTTGCCGTCCCACGCGATGACGATTTTGCCGTCACGGACAAATGCGCCCTCATCCAGCAGGACCTGACGGCTGAAATAGCAGACGCGGCCGTGAGCGCGCGCCTTCATCGAACGCGTACGTTCGTTATCGTAGTTGAGAACGAGGAAGTCTTCTTTCGTCTGCTCCGCAAACATGCGCTCTTTCATGGCCTGATAGACATCCATCGAGCCGTGACGGACGATGTGGTCCGGCGTGACGTTGAGTTCGGCCGCGATATGCGGGTGGAAATTTTTCGTTGCTTCCATCTGATAGCTCGAAATCTCCGCCGTAATCCAGCCGCCTTTGCCGACGCGAAGCGCTTCTTCGGAAAGCGGTACGCCGATGTTGCCGCCGACGCCGACGTTGTCAAAATGCGCTTTTAACAGAAGTCCCGTGAGTGTCACCGTCGTCGTTTTGCCGTTCGTGCCCGTGACGGCACAGATCGGCGACTCCGCGAGATCGTAGGCGAGTTCGACTTCCGTCAAAACGCGGATCTTGCGGCGATAGGCTTCCTGAATGAGCGGCACGCGCTCGGGAACAGCCGGTGACACGATGACCGCGTCAACCCCGTCAAGCTGGGAAAATTCCTGTTTACCGAACGCGAGGCCGATACCGGCTGCACGCAGCGGCGTGAAATCGTGATTGATGGCTTTTTCTTCCTTGGCGTCGCTCAAAACGACGTCAGCACCCATCTTCTTTGTCAGTTCAGCTGAGGCAAATCCGCTGATGCCGGCGCCGACAACGAGTACCTTTTTCCCGGATAAATCCATGGTAACTTCCTCCTCTATGCTGACGTCAAATCATCGAAAGACCGACGACAGCGGCCAACAGGCCCACAAACCAGAACACATAGACAACTTTCGTCTCTTTCCAGCCACCGAGTTCGAAATGATGATGAATCGGGCTCATGCGGAACACGCGCTTGCCCGTCGTTTTAAACGAAATGACCTGAATGATAACGGAGAGCGCCTCGCAGACAAAGACAAAACCGATGACGGCGAGCAAAATCTCCGTATGGGTCAAAATACCGGCCGAGGCAATCGCACCGCCGAGTGCGAGCGATCCCGTATCGCCCATGAACACTTTTGCCGGATGAATGTTAAAGCGCAGAAAAGCGACACACGCTGCCGTCATGGCGACGCAGAAAATCGCCAGATCCGGATTGCCCGTCTTGTAGCAGACAACGGCGTACGCGCTTGACGCGATGGCAACCGTTCCGCCGGCAAGTCCGTCAAGTCCGTCTGTCAAATTGACGGCATTTGACGTGCCGACGAGTACGAAGAGAACGAGCAAATAATAGCCGAAGCCGATATTGACATCCTGATTGAGGATCGGAATCCATATGGATTCGTTGATGCCGAGAACCTGCGTGCCGATAATCATCGTGACAATCGCAATGATGATCTGACCGAGGAATTTCTGTTTCGCTTTGAGGCCGAGATTGCGTTTCTTGACGACTTTGATGTAATCGTCGAGGAATCCGAGCACGAAATGACCGAGCGTGATAAACAACGCGAGCGCAACGGCCGCGGACCACGGTGCGGCGATAATTGTCGCGAGCGTAATGCCGAGAATGATCATAATGCCGCCCATGGTCGGCGTGCCGCTTTTGGCCTGATGACTTTTCGGGCCTTCCTCGCGGATGCTCTGGCCGAATTTCAGTTTA
>CACXCC010000034.1 GCA_902766015.1 uncultured Veillonellaceae bacterium | reverse complement strand
GAGGTCGTCGAGGCCAGCGCCGATGGGCAGGCCGTCATCGGAGAACGCCGTCTGGCTGCGGCCATAAGCGATCTGGAGGAACAGCTCGCGCATTGCCGTGTTGATAGCGTCGCAGACGAGGTCCGTGTTGAGTGCTTCGAGAACCGTGAGGCCCGGAAGGATTTCCGCTGCCATTGCGGCGGAGTGCGTCATGCCGGAGCATCCGATCGTTTCAACGAGGCATTCCTGAATGATACCGTCTTTGACGTTCAGCGTCAGTTTGCAGGCACCCTGCTGCGGAGCGCACCAGCCGACACCGTGAGTCAGGCCGCTGATATCCTGAATGTTCTTGGATTTGACCCATTTGCCTTCTTCCGGAATCGGAGCAGCGCCGTGATGTACTTCCTGCGCTACGCATGCCATGTCGTTCACTTTCTGTGAATAAGCAATCATTATTGTATTCCTCTCTTCTTACATAATACACTGAAACAATACACGAAGTTAAAGTTCGACGAGGTTTTTGCCCGTCATTTCCTTCGGGATATCGAGTCCGGCGAGTGTCAAAAGCGTCGGAGCAATATCGCAAAGGGCGCCGTCAGCGACTGACTTGACGCGGTCGGAAACGACAATGAACGGAACGGCATTCGTCGTATGCTTCGTAAACGGCTGGTTGTTTACGTAGTCCATCATCTTATCGGCATTGCCGTGATCCGCCGTAATGCAGACCTCGCCGCCGGCTTCTTTGATGGCTGCAACAAAACGGCCGACGCAGCTGTCAACGGTTTCAACCGCTTTGACAACAGCCGGGAAAACGCCCGTATGGCCGACCATATCGCAGTTGGCATAGTTCAGAATGATGAAGTCGTATTTGCCCGAACGGATCGCTTCGCAGACTTTGTCCGTGACCTCAACGGCGCTCATTTCCGGTTTGAGGTCATACGTTGCGACTTTCGGACTCGGAACGAGGATGCGATCCTCGCCCTGATACGGTTCTTCGACGCCGCCGTTGAAGAAGAACGTGACATGCGCGTACTTCTCGGTTTCGGCAATACGGAGCTGCGTCATACCGTTGTCCTGAATGACTTCGCCGAGCGTTTTTTCGATCGATTCCGGCGGGAAAGCGACATCCGCATTCATGCCGTCCTCGTACTGGGAGAACGTGGCAAACGGGATCTTCAGGTCTTCATCGCGTTCGAAACCGTCAAACGTTTCGTCAACAAACGCATGCGTGAGCTGACGTGCACGGTCCGGACGGAAATTGAAGAATACGGCCGTGTCACCGTTTTTCATGCCGCGATAACCGCTGACGACAAACGGAACGACAAATTCGTCATTGACGCCTTCTGCATAGCTGGCTTTAAGTCCCGCAACCGGATCATCGGCGGAAACGCCTTCGGCGTGTGCAATCGCTTCATATGCTTTCTGTTCGCGATCCCAACGATGATCGCGGTCCATCGCGTAATAACGTCCGCTGACTGTCGCAATCTGACCGACACCGATCTCTTTGCACTTGGCTTCGAGTTCTTCGAGGTACGGCTGAGCGCTCTGCGGCGGAACGTCACGTCCGTCGAGGAATGCGTGAACGTAAACTTCACCGACGCCTTCGCGTTTTGCCATTTCGAGCAGAGCGTAAAGATGGCCCTGATGGCTGTGAACACCGCCCGGGGAAACGAGTCCGAGCAGATGAACGGCAGCGCCGTTTTTCTTTGCCTCCTGCATCTTCCCGACGAGGACTTTGTTTTTGAAGAAGTCGCCGTTTTTGATGTCACGCGTGATGCGCGTCAATTGCTGATAAACGAGTCGACCGGCACCGATGTTCGTGTGACCGACTTCGGAGTTGCCCATCTGACCGTCAGGCAGGCCGACAAATTCGCCGGAAGCCTGAAGATGGCTGGAATTGTAGTTTGCGAAGAGACCGTCGAGAACAGGAGTTTTCGCTGCCTCTACCGCGTTGCTTTTGTCAAGCTTGCCGCCGAGACCGCATCCGTCCATGATGATGAGTGCGACCGGTGCATTTTTGAGTTTTGCCATAATCGATTTCTTCTCCTTCTAATTCCGTGAAACACGAATTAGTAGTTGACGATTTCGCTGAAGTCTTTGGCTTTCAGGGAAGCGCCGCCGACGAGTGCGCCGTCGACATTCGGCTGCTTCATGAGATCTTTGATGGTAGCCGGTTTGACACTGCCGCCGTACTGAATGCGGATGTTTTCGGCAGCTTCTTTACCGAATGCTTTCTCAACCGTCTGACGAATATGATCGCAAACTTCTTCGGCCTGTTCGAACGAAGCCGTTTTGCCCGTGCTGATAGTCCAGATCGGTTCGTAAGCGATGACGATTTTGCCGACTTCTTCCGGCGTGAAGCCTGCGAGAGCTTCAAGAACCTGGAAAGCGACCATTTCGAGGTAAGAACCGCGCTCGCGGATTTCGAGCGGTTCACCGCAGCAGATGATCGGCGTAATGCCGGCAGCAAAAGCAGCATGAGCGCGTTTGTTAACGCCTTCATCCGTTTCACCGAAATAACCGCGGCGTTCGCTGTGGCCGAGGACGCAGTAGTCAACGCCGATTTCCGTCAGCATCCCCGTGGAAACTTCGCCCGTGTAAGCGCCGTGATCAGCCCAATGAACGTTCTGTGCGCCGACATGGATGTTCGTGCCTTTGACTGCTTCGGCAACGGAAGCGAGAGCCGTAGCCGTCGGGCATACAACAACCGTTACGTTTGCGTCTTTGACGAGCGGAGCGAGATCTTTCACGAGGGAAACGCCCTGTGCGATCGTGTTGTTCATTTTCCAGTTACCAGCAATAATCGGAGTTCTTGCCATTTTTATTTCCTCCCCAATAAGGGAGCCTCCGTTCGGAGGCTCTCATCCTGAATTGACTCTTCGAAAAAATTATTTGTCAGCGATTGCTGCAATACCCGGAAGGACTTTGCCTTCGAGGAACTCAAGCGTTGCACCGCCGCCCGTCGAAACGTGCGAAATTTTGTCCATGAGACCCGTTTTCTTGAGTGCTGCGATGGAGTCGCCGCCGCCGACGATGGAAACAGCACCTTCATCCGTAGCTTTTGCTACAGCTTCGGCTACTGCGAGCGTGCCGCCGGCGAAGTCATCATATTCGAATACGCCCATCGGGCCGTTCCAGATGACCGTCTTGGCGCCGGCAAGTGCTTCCGTGTATGCTTCCGACGTCTTCGGGCCGGAATCGAGAGCTTCCCAACCGTCTTCGACTTTATCGACATCAACGATCTTCGTCCGGCCTTCCGTTGCATAACGTTCGTCAGCCGGGAACATGTTCGAAACTTTGAGGTCAAGCGGCAGAACGACTTTGACGCCTTTTTCCTCTGCTTTCTTCAGCAGTTCACGGGCGAGATCGTATTTGTCCGGCTCAACGAGGGAGTTACCGATGTTCAGGCCGCGTGCTGCGTCAAACGTATGAGCCATGCCGCCGCCGATGATGATCGTGTCAACTTTGTCAACCATGTTGGAGATGACGCCGATCTTATCGGAAACTTTTGCACCGCCGAGGATGGCGACAAACGGATGCTGCGGAGCTTCGAGCGTTTTGCCGATGTAGTTGATCTCTTTTTCCATAAGGAAACCGGCAACCGTTTCGAGATACTGCGTTACGCCGACATTTGACGCATGAGCACGATGGGCAACACCGAATGCATCGTCAACGGCAACGTCAGCAAGAGCTGCGAGCTGTTTGGCAAATTCCGGATTGTTCTTTTTCTCTTCTTTGTGATAACGAAGGTTCTCGAGGAGCAGAACTTCGCCCGGTTTCAGGTCAGCGGCGAGAGCTTCCGCTTCCGGACCGACGCAGTCCGGAGCCCATTTGACCTCACGGCCGAGGAGCTCGGAGAGATGTTTAACGAGATGTTTCGTCGAGAACTGCGGCTCACGTGCTTCGGTCGGACGGCCGATATGGCAGGCGAGGACGAGTGCGGCACCGCCGTCGAGCAGATAATTCAGAGTCGGCAACGTGCGAACCATACGCGTATCGTTCGTGATGTTCATGTCAGCATCGAACGGAACGTTGTAGTCGACGCGGACAAATACTTTTTTGCCCTTGACGTCGATGTCTTTGATTGTCTTCTTATCCATTCCAAATAACCTCCAAAAAATTGAGGCCCGGCCCAAACTGCGGCCGGACCTCTAAGGATCTGTTGTTATGTTCAGCCAAGGACCGAAATTACTTCAGTTCAGCGAAGTATTTGATCGTGCGAACCATCTGGCTCGTGTAGCTGTTTTCGTTGTCGTACCAGGAAACAACCTGTACGAGCGTGTTGCCGTCTGCCATCGGGCAAACCATCGTCTGCGTTGCATCGAAGAGGGAGCCGTAACGCATGCCGACAACATCTTTCGAAACAATGTCATCCGTGTTGTAGCCGAAGGATTCCGTAGCTTCTGCTTTCATCTGAGCGTTAACCTGTTCAACCGTTACGTTGCCTTTAACAACAGCGTAGAGGAGCGTCGTGGAGCCCGTCGGGGTCGGTACACGCTGAGCAGCGCCGATCAGTTTGCCGTCGAGTTCCGGCAGAACGAGGCCGATAGCTTTAGCTGCGCCGGAGGACGTCGGAACGATGTTCTCGGAAGCGGCACGGCTGCGGCGGAGGTTACCTTTACGCTGCGGGCCGTCGAGCGTCATCTGGTCGCCCGTGAAAGCATGGATCGTCTGCATGATACCGCTCTGGATCGGAGCGAGGTCATTCAGAGCTTTTGCCATCGGAGCGAGGCAGTTCGTCGTGCAGGATGCTGCGGAAATGACTTTGTCTTCCGGAGTCAGCGTCTTGTGGTTCGTGTTGAAGACGATCGTCGGGAGATCTTTACCTGCTGGAGCGGAGATAACGACTTTCTTAGCGCCTGCAGCGAGGTGAGCCGAAGCTTTCTCTTTGGACGTATAGAAGCCCGTGCATTCGAGGACAACGTCAACATCGTGTTTAGCCCACGGGATGTTCTTGGCATCTTTTTCAGCGTAGATGCGAATGGTCTTGCCTTTTACCGTGATGGAATCTTCGCCAGCTTCTACCGTATCAGCATATTCATATTTGCCCTGGGAAGAATCGTATTTCAGCAGGTAAGCGAGCATTTTCGGGCTCGTCAGGTCGTTGATTGCGACGACTTCATAACCCTCAGCATCGAACATCTGACGGAATGCGAGACGGCCGATACGACCAAAACCATTGATAGCTACTTTTACTGCCATTGAAAATTACCCCCTAAATTCTTTAGAAGTCTTAGTTCTTACAACACCAATATTACAATATTTAAAGGCCGTCTGTCAATGCTTTTATCATAAACGACGCAAATAATAACATACAAGCGGGATTAATATCAGAATTTTTGCTACAAGAAAAAACTAAGCAAAATCGCGGTAAAAAACGCCGCTTCAAAACAAAAAAAAAATCAGCCTTCCCGGAGAAAGGCTGACGTCAAATCAAAATTATTATCCGTTATTTTCTTCTTTTTCCAGTTGCTGCATCGCCTGAACGTAGATCGCACATTCAAGGCGTTTCTTCTGGATTTCGCAGCCGATTTCGTACGGTTCGCGGATGTTGCCGTGGAAGAGATCGGCATTGGCATGACATCCTCCCGAGCAGAAGAATCGGGACCAGCAGTCACGGCATTTCGGCTTGTTCAGGACATGCGACTCGCGGAAATACTGCGGCCACTTCGTGTCCGTGATGCCCGTAAAGATTGAACCGAGTTTATATTTGTCACGGCCGACGAACTGATGACACGGATAGAGATCGCCGTTTTCCGCGACGGCGACGTATTCATGTCCGGCACCGCATCCCGAAAGACGTTTTGCAACGCACGGACCGTTTGACAAATCCATATTGAAGTGAAAGAACCAGAATCCCCTGCCTTCTTTGCGGCACTGCATATACGCGTCAACGAGGCGGTCGTATTCTTCGCGCACGCGCGGCAGATCTTCTTCCGTGATCGCGTACGGACTGTCCTTCAGCACGACCGGTTCAAGTGACAGAATGTCAAAGCCCGCGTCATGCATCGACAGCACGTCTTTCGTGAAGTCCAGGTTGTTGTGCGTATAGGTTCCGCGCAGATACGTGTAAACACCGCGGTAATCCCAGTCGCCGCCTTTACGGCTCGCGATGCATTTTTTGAAGTTTTTCACGATGCGGTCATAACTGCCGTGTCCGCCGACATCGGGGCGCATCGCGTCATTGACTTCTTTGCGTCCGTCGAGGGACAGAACGAGCGAGAAGTCATTGTCATTGAGCCACTTGATGTTTGCGTCATTGAGCAAAATGCCGTTTGTCGTCATCGTGAGCTTGAATTTCTTGCCCGTTTCCTTTTCCTTGGCGCGCGCGTATGCCGTGACGGCTTTGACGGTTTTCATGTTCATGAGCGGTTCGCCGCCGAAGAAATCAACTTCGCAGTGCTTGCGCGGGCCGCTCTTTTCGATGAGGAAGTCAATCGCTTTGCATCCGACTTCCGGCGTCATCACGGCACGTTCCTGCCCGTAACTGCCGCCGTCGCCGAAACAATATTTGCAGCGCAGATTGCAGTCCTGCGCGACCATGAGGCAAATAGATTTAATAATGCCGGTCTGTCGGAACGTCGGCGGCACGTCGATATCCGGCGCAAAGAGCTGATTCATCGTCATGAGTTCATGGAGTTCTTCGAGCGCCTCCCGGAGATCCGCTTCCGGATAACGGTCTTTGAGCGCCGCGACAACATTCTCGTCGTTCGTGCCGTCAAACGTGTCCATCATCTCGTAGATCATCTTGTCGATGACGTGCACGGCGCCGCTGTTGACGTCAAGCAGGATGTACTGCCCGTTATGTTCAAATTTATGGATTTTCGCTTTCATTCGCTGTCTCTCCCAACAATAGTATTTATGGCAAAGAAAAAGCCCTCCCTTTCGGGAAGGCTCCCTCTCAGCGATTATTTTTCGCAAACCTGGTTTCCTACCGTGCAGGACGTTTTGCAAGCGGACTGGCAGGATGCCTGGCATTCGCCGCAGCCGCCCGTTTTAACCGTGCTCTGCAGGGACGGTTTATTGACAGTCTTGATGTGTTTCATCTCGAGTCCTCCTTATCGATCAAAATAAAGCATACACTTTATTTTATTGTATCGTGTTTCCGTGATCCGTGCAAGTGTCATTTCGAAAGCGGAATGATCTTGCGCTCCGCAAACGTCACAATCGTGAGGCCCAACGCGTCCGTGAAATCCTCCGCAGCGGCAAAATTCATGCCGATTGCCTCGGCTTTATGCGCGTCGGAACCGAGCGTCACAAACTGACCGCCGAGTTCGCGGTAGCGCGTATAAACCGGCGCGAGTTCCTTCATCGCGCGGCGGCTGCCGAGACGGCGCGTATTGAGCTCCATGACTTTTCCCGTTTCGATAACGGCGCGCAGGACGGCGTCAATGTCATCCGCGAACGTACCGTATTCGACTTCGGGATTTGCATACGGCGCATAACGTGCGATGTAGTCGATATGACCGAGTACATCAACGAAATCATGGCGGCGGATTTCTTCCGCCATCGCCGTGTAGTAACGGTGGTAAACGTCCTGTTTTTCTTTTCCCTCATAATAATCGGGATAATACAGGTCCTTGTTGTTAAGCACGTGAATCGAACCGATAACGAGGTCAAACGGTGCTTCCTTGACAAATGCGCGGCTGTCCTCCGCGGTATCTTCGCGCATGCCGACTTCGACACCGAGACGCAGATCTTCACCGCGAAGCGGTTCATACGTTTTCCAGTATGCCTTCGGGTCAAAAACGAATTTCTCGTCACCGGGGAACAGATAATCGAGATGTTCCGTAAAGACGAGACCGATTCCCTGACGACGTGCCGCTTCGAGGGCATCCGCCGCTTTCATGTCGGAATCCGCCGAAAACTCCGTATGACTGTGACTGTCAAAAATCATAGTTTTTCCCTTCTTCAATCTTTGTCCGGGATTTTATCGAGATCCGGTACGCGCATCGAAACGATAACCATCGCAACAGCGAGGCAGGCCGCACTGACGCCGAGTCCGGCCCAGCCGCTTCCCGTCAGACCGTCAACAATGTAACCGACCAGGCAGCAGGATCCGACAGTCAAAACGTACGGAAGCTGCGTGTTGACATGGTCAAGATGATGACACTGGGCACCGGCTGACGCAAGAATCGTCGTATCGGAAATCGGCGAAGCGTGGTCGCCGCCGACTGCACCGGAAAGAATTGCCGTGACGCAAAGAACGAGCATATTCGGATCGCTCATGCCGACAACGGCGACGGCGATCGGGATCAAAATGCCGAACGTGCCCCACGACGTACCCGTTGCAAACGCAAGGCCTAGTGCAACGAGGAAGAAAATCGGCGGCAGGAAAACGATAACCGACGCATGCGCACTGACAACGGCACCGACAAATCCGCCGAGGTCAAGGTATTTATCACTGCAGATACCCGAAAGCGTCCAGGCAAGGCAGAGGATAAAAATAGCCGGAACCATCGTTTTGAAGCCTTTGACAAAGCATTCGCAGAACGCCGAATACGAAATGACGCGGCGCGGCAGATAGAGAAGCCCCGTAAAGACAAACGCGATGAACGAGCCGAGTACGAGGGACTGTGACGAATCGCAGTTCGCGAACGCATCGGCGATCGAACGGCCTTCGTGAATGCCTCCCGTATAAAGCATGCCGTAAACGCAGGCGGCGATGAGAACGATGAGCGGCAGAATGAGGTCGATGATCTTTCCTTTGCCGTCACCCTGTTTGACTTCTTCATCAGCCTCGCGGTATTCGGCCGGGATGAAGAAATGCTCCTTGTTTTCCAGAACCGAGCGTTTCATCGCGCCGAAATCACGGCCCGAAAGAATCAAAAAGATCATGAACGCGATCGTAAGAAGCGCGTAAAGGTTGAACGGAATCGTCTGCAGGAAAAGCGCGAAACCGTCGATCGAACTGTCTTCCGGCAGCGAGGAACTGACCGCGGCCGCCCAACTGGAAACCGGCGCGATAATGCAGACCGGTGCAGCCGTCGCGTCAATAATATACGCGAGCTGCGTACGCGTGATGCGGAATTTATCCGTAATCGGACGCATGACCGTACCGACCGTCAGGCAGTTGAAATAGTCGTCGATAAAGATGACGACACCGAGGAGCATCGTCAGGATCGACGCACTTTTCTTGCCGTGAATAACGCGGAACGCCCACTCTCCGTAAGCGCGCGTCGCACCGCTGCGCGTAATCGCGGCAACGAGAATACCGAGGATAACGAGGAAAACGAGAATGTTGACGTTATCGCCGACTTTGTCGGACATGACGCCGAACACGGTTAAGATTGCCTCCAGGAAATTGCCGCCCGAAAACAGCAATGCTCCCGAAAAGATACCGATGATCAGTGACATATAGACTTCTTTTGTCCAGAGAGCCAATACGATCGTGATTATCGGCGGCAGAATTGACCAGGCTGTTGCAGTCATCTCTTACCTACCCACTTTCTTTATGATAAATATAGCAATATATCCTTTATTGTATAACTTTTTTCATATAGGGGCAACCGTTATCTGTCATTTATTGACAACAAATGCGTCGGCGAGAGCAGCAAACTCCTCCAGCGTCAACGTTTCGCCGCGCCGCGTCGGGTCAATGCCGGAACGCTCCATGGCGTCACGCACTTCTTCTTTCGCGAATCCGGCGCCGCGCATCGCGTTCATGAGCGTTTTGCGGCGTTGGCCGAATGCGGCTTTGACAACGCGGAAAAACAGTTTTTCGTCTTTGACTTTGACGGCGGGTTCCGGACGGACATGGCAGGCGATGACGACACTGTCAACTTCCGGCGCCGGAATGAACGAGCGCGGCGGTACGTCGAGAACGATTTCCGGTTCCGTGTAATACTGAACGGCAACAGAAAGCGCACCGTAAATCCGCTTGCCCGGCGTTGCCGTCATGCGTTCGGCAACTTCTTTCTGCACCATCGTCACGAGTTCCGTGATCGGGAGATGCTGCTCGAGAAGCGCCATGAGGATCGGCGTTGTAATATAATACGGCAGATTTGCCGCGACTTTGAACGCCCCCGGTCCCATAATTTCCGGGATATTGACTTTTAAAATATCGCCCGGAACGATGCGGACGTTGTCGTAACCCTTGAGCGTCTCGGCGAGGACAGCCGGAAGTTTCTTGTCCAGTTCGACGGCCGTAACGTCAGCGCCTGTTTCGGCGAGTCCCTGCGTCAATGTGCCGATTCCCGGGCCGATTTCGAGGACCCGGTCTCCCGCTTTGACGTCAGCCGCCTCGACGATGCCGCTCACGATCGCGGGATCGATAAGGAAATTCTGGCCGAGTTTTTTACTCGTATGCAGGCCGAAAGCCTTTAAAATATGCATCGTCACGGCGCGATTCGCGATGACGGGATGCAGGATGTCTTTGTCTTCGTTATTCATGCGCGGTTCCTTTCCCCTGTTCCTCTTTCGCGTCAATCATCGCTACGGCCGCGTCAAATTCCTGACGCGTCACGCCGTAATGGTTGAGACGCTTTAAAAATGTCTTGGCATTTGCCCAGCCGATTCCGAGAATTTTCCCCGCCTTTGCACGGCGTGCCGATGCATCGCGTCCTCCGGAAAGCCGCGTGCGGATGAGATCGGCGCCCGAAAATTCCCCGGACGGTTCCCAATGAAGCGTGCGGACTTTTTCGAGTGCGGCGCGGATTGCGGGCGGCTTGGCCTGTTCGATGCCGATATCGTCATTATCCGTCGCGTCCTCGACCGGTACGAACGCATGTTTTGCATTAGGAAACCGGCGGGCAAGATACGAACGGATGCGTTCACCGGCGGAATCGGGGTCCGTCATGATGATGATCCCCCGCTTTTTATAGGCCTGTTTGATGCTGTCAAGAGCCTGCGGTTTGAGGTTGAATCCCTCCGTAATGATGCAGTCGGCGTCCACGGCCTTGCGGATCGCGACGACATCCATCTTGCCCTCGACGACGAGAACTTCTTTAATCAATGCTTTTTCCTTTCCAAACGGGCTCGACGGCCGCATAAACACGTTCTGCGATCGTGTCAATCGGAAGCGGCTCACCGTCCCGGCTGCAGATGATGCGTTTCCAGCCGTAACGATCCGTGAGTTCTTTGTACGCCGCATGGCACCGATGCAGATACTCCGGATCGCGCTCGTGAATGTCTTTTTTCGTCCCGGCGGCTTCGGCGCGCGCGGCGATGAGTTTGTCGGCGGCTCCCGGTTCCATGTCAAGAAATAACACGAGATCGGGCACGGGCAGGCCGAGCTTGGTAAATTCGAAATCCCAAAGCCAGTCGAGAAATGCATTGCGCTCCGCGGTATCGGGGAGTTTGACGGCCTGATGGACCATATTTGACGTCGTATAACGGTCGGCGATGATGATATCGCCCTGTTCGTAGTATTTCTGCCACTTCATCCGATAGGACGCGAAACGGTCGACGGCAAAAAACGTCGAAGCCGCATAGGCGTTGACGTCACCCGGATGCGTGCCGAAATCGCCGCGCAGATACATACGCACGGGAACGGACGCGTCAGCCGCATAATCCGGGAACGAAACGAGATGAACGCGGTGCCCTTCCCGCTGTAAGTGCTCTGCGAGAAGATGCGTCTGCGTCGCCTTTCCCGATCCGTCTCCGGCTTCGAGCGTAATGAGAATGCCTTTATTCATGCCTGACTCCTTTCGTATTTTCCCGGATGACTTTGATCGTCCGCAGCTGCGGATCTTCGGGGCCCGTGACTTTAAGTCCGAGCTGCTGCTGTTCGCGGATATAGGCGAGTGTCACGGTATCGATGCGGTCTCCCGGCACGAGAAGCGGGATTCCCGGCGGATAAAACATGACCTGTTCGGCCGCGATGCGCCCGTCTGACGCGTCAAACGGTACGCGTTCGACATCGTCGAAAAACGCTTCGCGCGGTGTCAAAACCTGACGCGGGACGGGCGGAAGCGCACGCGTGACGTGAAAGGCGGAACCGTTACGGCGATGCACCGCAAGATGACGAAGCGCCGTGAGCAGTTTCTCCGCCTCGCGCTCCGTATCCGCGTACGAGATGATAAAGAGCACGTTGTACGCATCGGAAAGCTCGCATTCGATGTATTCCTCATAACGTAGAATATGCTCGGCTTCGCGACCGCTCATGCCGAGTCCCTGTACGTTTACCGTAAGCTTTGTGACGTCAAGTCCCGACGCGCCCGGCGTCGTCATATCGCGGCGTCCGAAGCAATAGAGTCCCGGAATCGCGTTGATTTTCCCGCGCAGTTCCTCGGCAAGCCGTACGGCACGTCCGACGAGACGTTCTCCGTCTTCCGCCATCTGCAGACGCGCGATATCAAGTGAAGCTAAAAGCAGCTGGTTCGGACTCGTCGACTGCAGGAGACTGACGGCCTGACGCATACGCTCCGCGTCAATGCGCGGTCCCTTCGTGAGAAGCATCGAGGTCTGCGTCATCGAGCCGATGATTTTATGTGTACTCTGCGCCGCCGCGTCAGCGCCCGCGTCAATTGCCTGCAGCGGCAGTTCTTCACTGAACCGCAGATGAGGACCGTGTGCCTCATCGACGAGCAGGAGCATATTGTGCGCATGGACGAAATCGGCAATCGCTTTGAGGTCAAACGTCACGCCGTAATACGTCGGATAGACGAGAATGAGTGCGCGTGCTTCGGGATGCTGTTTGACGGCTTTCTTAACGGTTTCGAGTGTCACGCCCATGGCGATGCCGAAACGCTCGGAGATTTCCGGCTGCAGGAAAACGGGACGCGCGTCCGCAAGTATAAGCGCTCCCGTCAGGGAACGATGCGCGTTACGCGGTAAAAGTACGGTATCTCCGGGTTTGACCGTTCCCATGAGCATGGCGTGATTCGCACCGGTTGTACCGTTGATGACGAAATACGCGTGATCGGCGCCGTAAAGTTCCGCCGCAAGCGTTTGTGCGTCACGGATGCATCCTTCGGGTTCGTGCAGGTCGTCGAGTTCTTCCATGAGGGAGACTTCTTCGCGCAGGCCTTCTTTTGTGATGAGCCGCTTTAAAAGCGGATGCGCGCCGAGGCCCTGTTTGTGTCCCGGCGTATGAAAGGCAAGAGCGCCGTCATTCGCGTAGTTTTTCATAGCTTCGGCGATCGGTGCCCTGAGCTGTTTTTGTGTCAAAATCAAAAATCCTCCCAGATTAAGTTATCATTCCTTCGACGGCGTCAGAATAGCCTGACTCTGTCATTTTACGCCATTCGCCGCAGAAGCGCAAACCTTTCGTTATCCACAGGAAAAAGGGCTTTTGTGGATAAAAAAGTGGATAACCTGGTGATTTTAGGTAAACTTATCCACAGAAAACACAGGAAAACACCCTATATCTGTGGATAACTTGACGTCAATGCACCGTCTCTGCGTCAGCGCCTCTTCTCTGCCCTTGCTTTTCCGCGTAAATACCGGTAAAATATAAGATGAATTATTTTCTATACAATACAAAGGGTGATTTTTATGAGTATCTTTTCACGGTTCCTGCCGAAAAAGAAACCGGTGGAAATTAAAAACAATATTCCGAAGGAGAAGGAGAATATCCGCAAAACCTTCGCGGTCTACTGCCACAAACATCACAATACGTCGGGAAACCAGCTCTGCCCGCAGTGCCAGGCACTTCTCGCCACGGTCTTTACGAAGATCAACCGTTGCCCGTACGGCATCACGAAACCGATCTGCGATCGTTGCGACCGCCCCTGCTTCGGCGCACATCAGACGCAGCAGTTCATGCAGATCATGGAGTCGTCGAAAAAAGGCATGCTCCTGCGTCATCCGAAAATGGCCGTCAAGCACAAACTCGCAAGCATGGGTGTCGATTATGCGAAGTATCAGCAGCAGAAAAAGATCGATGACCGCGTAAAAGCGAAGGAAAAAGCTTCGAAAGAACGCGCCAAAGCCCGCAAAGAAAAGAAATAAGCTGCACAAAAATAACCGCCCGGTTTTCAACACCGGGCGGTTTTTCTGTCCCTGACGGGTTTATCGTTGTAAAATTGACGTCATTTGACGCGATGCAGACGGATCTGTCCTGCGTCAGAGTCATCGGTTTGACGCGGCATTGCGGCCTCGCGGGCAGGTTTTCGTGTACTGTCACAGATATTTAAAAGCATGCCGATGGCCGACATCGAAACGATGAGTGACGAACCGCCGTAACTGATGAACGGCAGCGGAACACCGACAACAGCGAACATACCGCCGACCATGGCAAT
The DNA here is from genome assembly GCA_902766015.1 of uncultured Veillonellaceae bacterium. GTDB lineage: Bacteria > Bacillota > Negativicutes > Selenomonadales > Selenomonadaceae > RUG11126. The sequence continues at coordinate 48,773 of CACXCC010000034.1, read as the reverse complement.
ATTGGCTATCGCCTGTCCGACGATGAGGATCATAATGCCGAGAGCGAGAACCTGTCCGAATGTATCCCGCGCCGTCTGTGCCACGCGCGTGCAGCAAAGCAAAAGCATCGTGAACAGGAAGAAAACGAGGAACGCGCCGAGATAGCCGTGCTCCTGACAGAAAATCGCAAAAGCGAAGTCGGTATGCGCTTCCGGCAGATAGGCGTACTTGCTGATGCCTTCGCCGAAGCCCATGCCCCAAAGTCCTCCCGAACCGATCGTCGAAAGCGACTGAACCGTCTGATACCCGATCCCCTGTGCGTCAGACCACGGGTCAAACATGACGCGGATACGGGCCATGCGGTACGGCTGCAAAACAGCCAGCATAAAAACAAATCCTGCGAAGCAAAGGACTCCCGTTCCGGCTTTGATCAAAAAATCCGCCCTTGAGCTGAACCGCGAACGGTCAAACCAAAGCACAAAAAACATGAGCAGCGGCACACCGAAAATGATACACGCCGTTCCCATATCCGGCTCCAGTTCCGTCAAACACGCCATAACAAAAATAATGGCGTACGGGACACTGCGCAACTGTTTCAGGCGCAGACGCATGCCGCGTCCCAAAATCGCCGCGATATACGTCGCCGCCATAATGACACTGAGCAGTTTGGCAAACTCCGCCGGCTGAAACCCGATGCCGAAGATCGAAAGCCAGCGCCGTGCGCCGTTGACCGATGTACCGATGACGAGAACCAGTCCCAGCGAAATGATGACAAATCCGAGAATCGGCAGCATCGCATAACGCCAATGTTTATACGGCACCTTGCGGCAGATCAGAAAGCAGACTGCTCCCACGAGAAGAATAACGACATGACGCTCCAAAAAATAATACGGATTATTGAAATCCGTCATCGCGAGTACAAAACTCGAGCTGAAGACATTGATTGTACCCAGCACGATGAGGAGAGCCATAATGACGAGAATCGGCTCAGACGGGCTGGACCAAAGTGTTCTTTTTACCTTCAATCCCGACACCCCTTACGGAAAAATAACCTCACAACGGTTGATCTTCTCACCGAAGCCGCTGAATTTCCGCTCATACTCGGTCTCAATGTTATCCGGACGGTTCTCGGCATGCAGGTCAAACGTGACGTCGCGGACCGTCAGTCCCGCTTCCTCAAACTGCTGCAAGGAAAAGTCAAACAGCGGACGATTGTCCGTCTTAAAATGCAGTTCACCCTGCGGACGCAAAAGCTTACGGTATTTTTCGAGGAAACCGACATGCGTCAAACGGCGCTTGGCGTGACGCGTTTTCGGCCACGGATCACAGAAATTGATAAAAAAGCGGTCAACCTCGCCCGGCGCAAAAATCGTCTCGATCTTATTGATGTCAAATACGAGCAAGCGGACATTGGTAAGTTCTTTCTCCGCGATCTTTTTCGCCGCGGAATAGAGCACGTCCTGCTGCATCTCGATGCCGATAAAATTGATCTCCGGATGACGCTCGGCGAATTGACTGATAAAGTCACCTTTACCCGTGCCGAGTTCGACATAAAGCGGTGCCTGACGGTCAAAAATGTCCGCCCAATGCCCCTGTTTTTCTTCTCCGATTTCCTGATCCCGGCTGAAGACAAACGCGTCAAAATCATGAATTGCCTTGTCCACCCAGGGTTTTCTTCGTAAACGCAAGTGTAATTCTCCTTCAGTTGTTTTTCTTTTCCAGTCCGTATTTCTTCAAATAACGGTAAAGTGTCACGCGGCTGACACCGAGCAGATTGGCAAGACGGCTGACATTTCCGCCGGCAGCCTGCCAGGCCTGAATAAAGATGTCGCGGTCTTCTTTCCATTTGTTATCCGGATGAACTTGGCCCATAAGACTGATGTCACCGATGGTAATTGTTGAACTCTGTGTGTTGAAAAAGGCATATTCGAGCACACTCTGAAGCTGCTTGATATTGCCCGGCCAATCGTAATCACGCAGATATTCGAGCGTTTCCGGCAAAATCGTCTTCGGCGGCATCTCATGCTGCTCCGCAAGCTCGGCAACGATATGCTGAGCGAGTTCCGGAATATCTTCCCGGCGGCTGCGCAGAGACGGTATGCGGATGACATTTTTCGAAATGATCTCGTAAAGCTCCGGCGAGAACAGTCCGCGTTCCGTCAACCGTTTAAGGTCGCTGTCGCAGGCTGCAATGATATGTACGTCAATCGGACGCTGTACCGTCTCACCGATACGGTGCATCAAGCCGGTTTCGAGCGCATGAGCGAGTTCCGTTGCGATCGGTTTCGGCATTTTCTCGATTTCGTCGAGGAAGAGCGTTCCGCCCGACGCAAGTTCGAGCCGTCCCGGATGGCTGACGTCAGCCGAACGACAGATACCGAAGAGTTCCTGATCGAGGAGTTCCGGCGTTGTGTCTCCGCAGCGAAGTGTAATGAGCGGCCCCGCCGCGTGAGCGCTTGCATTGTGAATGCCGTGCGCCATACGCTGTTTTCCCGTTCCCGACTCGCCCTGCAGAAGAACGTTGCGGCGATTGCGGGCAACGCGTGCCGCTTTTGTACGAACCGCCGTGAAAATATCACTGTGTCCGACCATCGACTGCAGCGTGTATTTCGCCGTATATCCCGCGGCATGAGCGACAAGCGTGCGCAGATCTTCAATCGGCATCGATATGACGACAACACTGTTGACGTCATCGCTGTCATCGCGGTTATAGAGCGGCACAACGGTTGTAATATCCTCATACGTCTTACGCGACGTAATCCATGTCACTTCCTGATTGAACGACGAAATACCGCTGAATCCTTTATAAATCGGCGTATGTTCATAATTCAGGACAACGCCCGTCAACTGATTTTTTCGGCCTGCGCCGATCGCTGCCAAGCGCTGTTCACCGAGCTTATTGACATAAGCCACGTTACTGTCCGGCATAACATGATAAACCGCAAACGGAGCGGCGTCAAGAATCGACTCTGCCGCATGCAGTTTCGCACTTTCCTCCAAATGCATTTCCAACGCACGCCGGAGGGTGAGCAGAAGCGTGATGACCGCATCTTTCGACATATTGGTCTGCTGCATCGAAACCAGCGTCACGATATAGTGACAATTCCCGTTCACGAAAACCGGTGCGGAGCATGCATCACCCGTCTGACATTCCTCAACCCACATTTCCGGACCGTAAAGCCAGAATGGTGACTGATGTTCATGAGCGAGGCTGATACTTGACGTACCGACTTCGGCCTCGCTGACGCGGACACCTTCGATCTCGCCCGGCGTCATCTGATAATACGGCAGCGAAAAGCTCTTGAGCACGACAAGGTCCTGGTCGATAAGCAGCAGGCTGAGGTCATACTGCTGGAAAAATTCACGCACATCCTCGCTGAGCTTCGCTAAATAATGAATCGCGTCCCGGTGCTTTTGTTGACGCTCGGCAAATGCTTCCGGTGTCAGACGGTGTGACGTGTCCATTTTTTCCCGCGGTACATTTCCGTTTCGGCTGCGCTTCCACGAATCTGCTACCCACGGATGAACATTCGGGTCAATGACGCCCGTCATAACATATTTCTGATAATACGCTTCGAGTTTTTCTCTGCTGCGATGTTCCCGGATCATCGGACTACCTCCATTCAAAACGCCTGACTGCGGCCCAAAACACGCACCAGTCCGTATCAGACGTACAAATATACAAAAAATGACCGTTGCAACATACAATACTATGTTATATTGTAGCAAGCATTTGCCTGTGTGGCAAATCCTTTTAAAAGAAAAACCGCAAATTCCCCTTATGCGTGTAAATATGATATAATGAGAGAACACAACGTTTCACGAAAGGAAGATTTCTCCATGTCCAAACAATACAAGAAACTGCAGCATAAGCTCGCCGAGCAGAAAAAACCTTCTGACGCGAAAAAGAAGCCGCAAAAAGTCGGCAAGGACTATTTCCTTGTCGCCGTCATTTTCTTCACGATCTTTATTGCCTCAGTCGGCTGGATGCAGTTTGACTGGCTGAACCGCGGTATGTACGTCCTGCTCGCAACCTCGATGATCCTCATGTACATTGACCGTCACGCCAAACTTTCCGACTCGACGCGCATCTACGTCAAACGGTTCAGCTCGGCGTCAATCGGTATCGCCGTCGCGCTCTTCGTCATCATTCTCTGGAACCAGTTCTTCGCCTGATCGCCTTGTTTCACAAAAAAGTGAATCCAAGCGCTTGACATTATTGTTTTTCCGGTGTATATTATGAAACATCGCAGGCAAAAGTGCCTGTAAACCTGTTACATAACGACACATCGGAAATCCGATGATGGGAACAAGTACCTTTCGGACACAGTTTTCAGAGAGTTGCCATTTTGCTGCAAGGCAGCAGCTGTTGCGAAAGCGAATATCATCCCGGAGAAGTAAGGCTGAATTCATTAAGCCGCAACGGCCGCTCCCCGTTACCGGAGACGCGTATGTTTGTACGCTGTAAGTGCCCGGCATCGGTCCGGGAATCTGGGTGGCACCACGGAAATTAAGCTCCGTCCCTTTACGGGACGGGGCTTTTTTATTTCATTTTAGGAGGAATCATTATGGAATCATCTGTCAATTTCGCCAGTCTGAAACGAAAACGAGATCTGCGCATCATTTTGCCGGTTTTTCTCGTCTCGATTATCGCCTGCATTGACCGCGTCAACATCGCTTATGCGAAACTGACGATGGAGCAGGAACTCACGTGGATTACACCGGAAGTCTTCGGGGCAGGCGCCGGCATTTTCTTCATGGGTTATCTCCTGCTTGAGATCCCCGGCGCACTCATTGCATCCAAATTCTCGGCGACGAAATGGATTGCCCGCATCATGTTCACGTGGGGTCTTGTCTGCATTTTCATGGCCTTTATGCATACAAAAACAGAATTCTATCTCTGCCGCTTCCTGCTCGGTGCTTCGGAGGCAAGTCTCTACCCCGTCATCTATTCCGTCCTGTTCCCGCAGTGGTTTACGGGCCGCGAACGCGCCCGCGCAACGTCGCTGATGCTGACGTCACTGCTGCTTTCGACGATTATCGGTGCTCCGCTCGCCGGTGTCCTGCTCAATACGTCAATCATCGGCCTGCACGGCTGGCAGGAACTCTTCATCCTTGAGGCTCTCCCGGCACTTGCATTTGCCGTCGTCTTTTTCTTCTTTGTCAAGGATCGTCCGGATCAGGTCAACTGGCTCACGGACGCCGAAAAGAAATGGCTCACGGATACCTGTGCCAAAGAACGCGCTGCAATGCAGAACGTCAAAAAATATACAGTTTGGCAGGCTTTCACGGATGTCAAGGTTCTGCGTCTCTGCCTCATTTATTTCCTCTGGATCATCGGTTTCTGGGGCTTCAACTTCTGGATGCCGACTGTCCTCAAAGGTCTTTCGGGATGGTCGACGCAGCTGCTGGGCGGTGCGATTGCCCTGCCGATGATGGCCGCCCTTATCGTTCAGGTTATCATCGGTCATACGGCGACGAAAACCGGTGACAAGGTCTGGCATGTATCGTTGACGCTTCTCGTCGGCGCCGTCGGTCTCGGACTCAGCCCGTTCGCTTCGGATATGTACACGGCACTCTTCCTCGTCTGCCTCTCCGCAATCGGCATTTACGCCGCGATGGGCGTTTGGTGGACAATCCCGACGACATTCCTCACGGGTCCTGCCGCAGCCGGTTCCGTCGCACTCATCAACTCCTGCGGCAATCTCGGCGGCTGGGTCGGCCCGTATATGATGGGTGTTGTCAAGACGTACACGGGCTCCTTTGACCTCGGCTACTTCCTCATGGCAGCCTTCATGTTCGCAGCAAGCCTGCTCGTCCTGACGATTCAGTACAACTTCTCCGGCAGCCGCAAAGATGCACCGGCTATCGAGTCGGCAGAAAAAGCCGAAACGGTACTCAATCACTGAGCCGCTTTCGGAAACGTTTCGATTAATGACATATTAACCGCATAGAACAAGAAAGCCCCCGGTTCGTCCGGAGGCTTTCTTGTTCTTTCCCTATCCCGCGATCGACAGGACTACATCCTATAAAGGCATGCCGAGGTAAACGATGACTTTCCTACAGGTAAATTGACGCTCGCTGATCTCGGGTACCCGTAATGAAACATAAAAAACCGCTGTCGTCACAAAATGTGACAACAGCGGTTTTGGGAGAAACTCCGTTATTTCTCGTCCTTATGAGAAAGAGAAGCTGCAACCTTCAGACGTACGATTGCACGCTGGAGAGCAAGTTCTTCTTTCTGCAACGATGCACGCTGAGCAGCGGTCATCGGGCTGGCATGGAGTTCTGCCAAACGTTTTCTGGCACGTTCCATGTCGCGCTGAGCACGGTTGACGTCAATGTCAACCGGCTCCTCTGCCGACGTAGCAAACATGATGATCTTATCCGGCATGACTTCCATAAAGCCGCCCGAAACGGCGATGAGCTGTTCATCGCGTCCGTCAGCGAACTTAACACGCATTGCGTGCGGAACAATACCGGTAATCAACGGAATGTGGTGCGGCAGAATACCGAGTTCACCGTCCGATGCACGGACGATAGCCATCGCGATATCAGCCTCATAAACGACGCGGTCCGGAGTGACAATCTCTAGCTTCGTTGTTGCAACAGCCATCGATTATCCCTCCTTTGCAAGTTTCTTCGCTTTTTCAATCGCCTCGTCGATCGTGCCGACCATGTAGAATGCTGCTTCCGGCAGATCGTCGTATTTACCGTCAAGAATCTCTTTAAAGCCGCGAACCGTTTCTTTCAGCGGTACGTATTTACCCGGCGAGCCCGTGAACACTTCGGCTACGAAGAACGGCTGGGAAAGGAAACGCTGAATCTTACGGGCACGGGATACCGTCAGTTTATCTTCGTCGGAAAGTTCTTCCATACCGAGGATTGCGATGATATCCTGCAGTTCCTTATATTTCTGCAGAACGGCCTGCACGCGGCGGGCAACCTCATAATGGTCGGAGCCGATGATGTGCGGGTCAAGGATACGAGACGTCGAATCGAGCGGGTCAACGGCCGGATAAATACCGAGCTCGGCGATCTGACGCGAAAGAACCGTCGTTGCATCCAGATGAGTGAACGTACCTGCCGGAGCCGGGTCCGTCAAGTCGTCGGCCGGGACATAAACTGCCTGGACGGACGTGATGGAACCTTTCTTCGTGGACGTGATACGTTCCTGCAGAGCACCGATGTCGTTTGCGAGAGTCGGCTGGTAACCTACTGCAGACGGCATACGGCCGAGCAGTGCGGAAACCTCGGAACCTGCCTGAATGAAACGGAAAATGTTATCGATGAACAGCAGCACGTCCTGACCCTGTACGTCACGGAAATACTCTGCCATCGTCAGACCCGTCAGAGCAACGCGCATACGTGCTCCAGGCGGCTCGTTCATCTGGCCGTAAACGAGAGCCGTTTTGTCGATAACGCCCGACTCCGTCATTTCGGACCAGAGGTCATTACCTTCACGCGTACGTTCGCCGACGCCGGTGAATACCGAATAGCCGCCGTGCTCCGTAGCGATATTGTGAATGAGTTCCATGATAAGGACCGTCTTGCCGACGCCTGCGCCGCCAAACAGACCGACTTTACCGCCGCGGGAATACGGGGCGATAAGGTCAACGACTTTGATGCCCGTCTCGAGGATGGACGTCGAAGTTTCCTGTTCCTCAAAAGAAGGAGCCTTGCGGTGAATCGGCCAGAAGTCCTTGTTGCCAACCGGTTTCGGGTTGTGGTCAACCGTCTTTCCGAGAACGTTGAATACACGGCCGAGGCACTCTGCACCGACCGGAACTTTAATCGGCGAGCCCGTGTCATCGGCTTCCATGCCGCGCATCAGGCCGTCCGTCGAATCCATAGCGATACAACGGACAACGTTATCGCCGATATGCTGCATAACCTCGACAACGAGGTCAATTTCAATGTTGTCAGCTTTGCCCTGAATGGTGACTGCGTTGAGAATGGACGGCAGCTCACCTGCAGGGAATTCAATATCTACGACAGGTCCGATGACCTGTACGACTTTACCTTTTGCCAATGGTAAACCTCCTTATTTCAGGGCTTCAGCACCGCCCACGATCTCGGTAATCTCACGCGTAATACCGGCCTGACGTACTTTATTGTAGTGCAGGTTCAGTTTATTCATGAGATCTTCGGCGTTATCCGTTGCGTTGCTCATCGCGTTCATACGGGAACTGAGCTCGCTGGCCGCCGACTGCAGCATTGCGGCATAGATCGTCGTGAACAGATACTGCGGCAGCAGGAATCTCAAAACTTCGTCGGCAGACGGTTCATAAATGAACTCCGCCTGCGGCTTCTTGTCCGCTTTATCCCCATCCTGTTTGCCGAGATTGACAAACGGGAGCAACTGTACGGCACGCGGCTCACAGTTGATTGCCGAGACAAAGTGGGTATAAACCATGTAGACTTCCTTGATGTCATGATCGATGAACTGATCGATCAGAGCCGTGGCTACCATGCGGGCATCCTCGACACCCGGTTTTTCGCTGATGCCGAAGAAGGAATCCGTCAGGTTATAGCCGCGGAAATGGAAATAGTCACGCGCTTTGCGGCCGACCGTAATAAACGTCGTGTTATTCTTATCTTCGATAAGAGTCAGCGCTTTCTTGCAGGCATTGCTCGAGTATGCGCCGGCGAGACCTTTATCTGCTGCGATGCAGAGGATCAGGCGTTTACCGGTCTCATGCTGCTGAAGCAGCGGATGCGTCAGGTCGCCGGAAGCATGTGCCGCAACGTCCATAACCGCTTCCTTAACTTTTTCGGCATAAGGACGGTTTGCGATAGCCGCCTCCTTGGCATGACGCAGACGCGAAGTTGCGACCATGTCCATGGCATTGGTGATCTGCTGGATGTTCTTGACACCTTTGATGTGGTGACGAATGTCCTGTAAGCTCAAATCGAATCACCTCACCTTATGCTTCAGCCTTTTTCTTCTTGTCTTTCGTCTCCTGAATACGATACGGTACCGTGTTCTTGTAGGAGTCGATTGCGCGGGCAATCTCGCCTTCAAGAGCATCGTCGAGTTTCTTCTTCTGAAGAATGCTTTCGCCAATTTCCGGATGTTCCGTCTGCATGTACGAAATGAGACCTTTCTGGAAATCAACGACTTTTTCGACCGGGATGTCCATCAGGAAGCCTTTAACGGCTGCAAAAATGGAAACAACCTGATCCTCAACAGCCATCGGGGAATACTGCGGCTGTTTCAGCGTCTCAACCATGCGGATACCGCGGTCGAGCTGTGCTTTCGTGGATTTATCCAGGTCGGAACCGAACTGTGCGAACGCTGCGAGTTCGCGGTACTGAGCAAGGTCGAGACGCATCGTACCGGAAACCTGTTTCATCGCTTTGATCTGGGCACTGCCGCCGACTCGGGATACGGAAAGACCGACGTTGATAGCCGGGCGTACACCGGAGTTGAAGAGGTCCGTCTCCAGCATGATCTGACCGTCCGTGATGGAGATAACGTTCGTCGGAATGTAAGCGGAAACGTCGCCGGCCTGCGTCTCAATGATCGGCAGAGCCGTGATGGAACCGCCGCCGAGCTCGTCGGAGAGTTTGGCTGCGCGCTCGAGAAGACGGGAATGTAAGTAGAAAACATCGCCCGGGTAAGCTTCACGTCCCGGCGGTCTTCTCAGAAGCAGGGACATTGCACGGTATGCAGCTGCATGCTTCGTCAAGTCATCGTAAATGCAGAGGCAATGTTTGCCTTTATGCATGAAGTACTCTGCCATAGCCGTGCCGGCATACGGAGAGAGGTACTGCAGCGGTGCGCTGGCGGCAGCCGTAGCAGCAACGACGATCGTATAGTCCATGGCGCCGTGCTCTTCGAGCGTTTTGACGACACGGGCAACGGTCGAAGCTTTCTGGCCGATTGCAACGTAAACGCAGATGCAGTTCTGGTCGTGCTGGTTAATGATCGTGTCGATTGCGATAGCCGTTTTACCGATACCGCGGTCACCGATGATCAATTCGCGCTGGCCGCGACCGATCGGTACGAGAGCATCGATTGCTTTGATACCGGTCTGCAGCGGTTCTTTAACGGATTTACGATCGGCGATACCCGGAGCTTTAATCTCGACCGGGCGCGTCTCCGTCGTGTCAATGTCGCCTTTGCCGTCGATCGGACGACCGAGAGCATCGACAACGCGGCCGACCATGTTTTCACCGACCGGGACCTGCATGATACGACCCGTACGTTTGACCGTATCGCCTTCTTTGATTGCCGTATCGTTACCTAAGATAACGGCACCGACATTGTCCTGTTCAAGGTTCAGGACCAACCCATATGCTTCGTGTCCGAAATCAAGCAGCTCGCCTGCCATAGCCTTATCGAGGCCGTGGATATGGGCGATACCGTCACCGATTTCCAGGACCGTACCGACGTCATTGACATCAACATCTTCCTGATAATGAAGAATCTGATTCTTAATGATCGCGGTAATATCTTCCGGTTTCATTTTCATATTTCGCTGTCACCCCATTGTGCCTTAATGTGCCAGTAAGCCGTTTGCAAGATCGCGTAAGCGGGTTCTGACGCTGCCATCCATACGACGGTCACCCATCTGTACGATAATACCGCCGATAATCGCTGGATCTTTGTGGAGGCGGAAACGGATCTGTTTACCCGTTACGCTCTCCAGCTTGTCTTTCAACTGACTCTGCTGTTTCTTCGTGATATCCTGCGCCGTCGTCACGTCGGCAACGACGATGCCGCGCTCTTTATACGAAAAGGCACGGTACTGGTCTTCCAGGGCGTCAAAAACATGAACGCGGTGTTTATCGACCAGCAGGAGCAGCAGATGATATACGACCGGAGAAAGTTCACTCTCGAAAACTTTCTTCAGCAGGTCTTTTTTGGCCTTGACATCGATCTGCGGATTGTCCAGAAACTCCGTGAAATTGGCGATACCGTCAAGATTCTCACGAATAAGCTGCAATTCCTTGCCATACTCGACAAGCTTGTTCTGTTCCTGGGCAATCTGGAAGACTGCCTTGGCGTATCTGCGTGCAAGCTGTACGTTTAGCATGAGAAATCACCAATCTTTTTCTTGTCAACACGGGAGAGGAAGTCGCCGACGAGGCGCTCATTGTCTTCCGTTTTGATATTTTTCGAGATAATCTTGCTGGCAGCGGCAATCGAAAGCTCGACAACTTCCTTGCGGAGCTGTTCTTCGGCACGCTCATGATCGCGTTCGATCTCAGCCTTGGCCGCCTTTTTCATGCGGTCGATTTCCGTCTGCGTTTCCTTCAGTTTTCTTGCACGTTCTTCCGCGGCGCGGCGACTGGCTTCATCAACGATCTGCTGAGCCTGCTCACGAGCACTGTTCAGCTTGTCCTGATACTCTTTGAGCGTTGCCTGTGCGGCAGCGGCATCGGCATCAGCGCGGTTGATGTTGGCGGCAATCGTATCCTGACGTTTCTTGAGCATGCGGACAACCGGCTTGTAAGCAAAAGCGCGGAGAAGACCGGCGAGGATCAGGAAGTTCAGGACCTGCGCTAACAACGTAGCATTAAGTTCTATCAATTGCTATGCCCCCCTTTGCTGCATATCCCCCAGGCAATCTTATTTGATCAGCGGGTTAGCGTAGAGCATGATCAGGGCAATAACGGTCGCAATGATAGCCATGGACTCGATGAGGCCGACGGAGATCAGGGTGTTCGTGAAGAGCGTGTTCTTAGCTTCCGGCTGGCGCGTAATACCTTCAATGAAGCGGCTCGTTACGAGACCGTCGCCGAGGCCGGCGCCGATTGCTGCGAGACCCATCGTAATACCTGCACCGATCAGAGCAGCTGCTACCATAATTGCGTTTTCCATGAAAAAATCCTCCTTAAATGTACATTGAAAAATACTTGGTCTGCTTATTGCAGAAAAAACATTACATCAAAGAACCAAATACTCAGGCATCTTCGTGTTCATCTTTAACGGCTACGGCAAGATATGCCATCGACAGCATCGTAAAGATGAAGGCCTGAACTCCGCCAATGAAAATACTGAACGCCAGCCAGACAACTGATGGGATCGGCATCCAGATCGGCATCAACTTGAGCAGGATGATGATGAGAATCTCGCCTGCCAGGATGTTACCGAATAGACGGAAGGACAACGTGATCGGCTTTGCGACTTCCTCGATGGCGTTAATGATAACAAACGGGGCAACCGGCTGGAAGAAGTGCTTCAGATAAGCACCGCCTTTAAAGTGGAAGCCCAGCATATGAACCATAACGATGACGAGGAGAGCAAGCCCAAGGGTGGTGTTCAAGTCATTTGTCGGCGAGGCCAATGTTGGGACAAGTCCCAGCCAGTTGGACACGATCAGGAACAGGAACAGCGATAAGACGAATGGTTCGAGGAACTCACCGCGTTTTCCCATCGTGACCGATGCCTGCGTGTGAAGCCAGTTGACAATGATTTCGACAACATTCTGCCATCCGGACGGAACGAGCTTCATGTTGCGCGTTGCGATAATCGAGATAAACAGGACGATCGCCATTGTCAGCCACGTCATACACAGGGTCTCCCAGTTAAAGGTCAAGCCGGCATACGTTACGATTTCGCGAACACCGATTTCATGCATAACCTTTACCTCCCTTGGGGGCATAACCCCCTGCGAACTACTACGCTTTACCGGAATATCTGCTGTAACGGATGAATGTCCACATTGCCGTCACATAGAACAAAAGGAATCCCGCCGCGGTAACGGCAAAAACACGCACAGAAATCTGCGCTGCCGCCAGCAGCACCGAAAAACAGATCGCGAGCCTCAGGATCAATCCCCAAAGCATCTGCTTCTTGGCGGCGGCTTCCGAGAGCTCGGCGCTCTTCCAGGTACGGTAGACGAGCGTGACGATACACGCGGCAGCAGCCATATAACCGATCAGCAATGCTCCGATCAGGACGGCCTGTCCTGTGATAAATAACAGGATAACAGCCAACCCTGTGATGATCGTAAGGCCTTTCCCCATTCTTCGGATAAATTCCGATAAAAAAGATCTCATATTCCTCCTCCAACGGCAGCGCGAGCCGTCGTCGTCGTTGAATATCGGCTCGGCAAGAAATCTGCGACGGTACTCCTTACCTCAGTTTTTTCATTTCGACGAACGACGGGATTATTCCTTCTGCAAAAGAAGAAAAAACCCGATAAATTTCTACGAAATCCGTATATAGCTCGTCGAAATAGGTTGAATTTATGATAGCATAAAGTGATATATTAACTATTTATGCTGGTCAGTCGCAATGTCTATTATATGCGATTGATTTTGATATGGCAAGAGTTTCACCGAAAAAGATAGCGATTCTTTCCGTTCCCGTCAGGAAAGGAATGTACCGTGTTTCAGCTGGCGGTAGATCGAATAAATCGAGCCCGGAAAACCAATAAGAATACCGACAAGCTTGCCGGCATATTTCCAGCCGAAAAAGTCATCGACGACGCTGCCGAGGAAGAGGCAGATCCCGACAAACACGACAAAATAAATGCCGACACTGCCCAAAAGCGAAAACGCTTTCAATGCCTGTTTAACGCCTTCGCCTTTCTCCTGTTCCCAGGGATTGTATGTCGGCGGCTTCGGTACCTTCGGCTTGTTTTTCTCACGGGGATCCTGTAAATCGGACATAGGACCTCTCCTTTCGTTACGGTTTGCATTTACTCTTATTATATCATATTCAAGCGCAGTTCAGGCAAAAGAAAAGCCGCTGCAGAAAACAGCGGCGGATTTTGAACGGAACGTCAGGCCTGTGCTTCGACTTTCCCGGTATCGCTTTCGGCTGAGGCGGCGTCAAGTCGTTTCATCGCGCGCGGATGACGCAGGCAGAAAACGGCAAGACCGATGACGAGAAAAACGGCACAACGGCGCAGATAAACGCAATGCCGAAAAGGAACATCGGCCAAAAGCCGCTTTTGAGCGCGATGCCGAGCACGAAGACCGCGAGCGAAAGCGCAATCAGCAGCGACAGGATCGAAAGGCGAAAATCCCGCCGTCGGGTTGTTGTAGACGCGCAGTCCGATCGTGACGGGATAAACGGCGTGCAGCGCGTCATCCGGCTTCATGCCGATACCCTCGATGAGTTTCTGCGCCACGCCGACATGAAACGAGCGGTTGATCTCCCACGAGTCAAGGAGCGCCGCGCCGCCGACCGTATTGTTGACGTTATTGATCGTCACGGCGACCGATGAACCGCGCCCCAGTTTGATGTCATGCGAAAAATCGCGCGGGATTTCCAGTGCGGCATAGGCGGAACTGTCCGAGAGTGCCATTTCTTTTTCTTCGGCCGATGTCACATAGCCGACGATCTGAAATTTTTCGGAGTCGTTATACATCGAAATGAGCTGACGCGAAGCCGAGCTCTGATCCTGATCGTAGATGACGATCGGGATTTCCCGGACGACGTTCTGCTGATAAATCAGACCGAAAATACAGACATAAAGCACGGGCAGAAGCAGTACGATCAGGAGATCCGGCACTTTCCCCTGACAGCAGAATGTTTTCCACCCGCGCCGGATAATCGCACCGAGTGTCATCCGTCATATCCTTCCAGGCGGAACCGCATGCCGGGGCGGAGTTTATCCGAGTTGACCTAGACCTTGACGTTGAACGTGATAATATCGGTGTCCTTGCCGCGTTCGCTCATTGCACGTGTCGCGGCAAAGTCCGCCTTTTTGCTGATATCCGTGATAATCCCCGTGACTTTCGTCTTGTCATCGCGGCCGATGAGCGTCACTTCCTGATTTAACGCGTATTGCGAGAGCTCGGTTTCCGGCACTTTGATGTCAACCCAGTTGTCCGTCGGGTCCTGAATCGCGACGAGCTCAATCTCGAGAATGGCAGCATAGCGCAGAGCGGGATCCTTATCCTGAAAACTCTCATCGGCAATGGCAACGACACGATCCATAAGATCGTTGACGATCGCCTGAAAAATTTTCTCTTTACTCGGAAACAGATGGTAAATACTCCCCGACGTCACGCCCGACTCCGAAACGATCTGGCGGATCGTCGTCTTTTTATATCCCTGTTTGACCATCAATTCCTTGGCCGTCTGCAGGATTTTGCGGCGTACCCGGTCGATGTTCTCGGACATATCATTCTGCCCTTTGTAAAAAACATTAGAACATGTTTTAAATTGTATTCTAATTATACTCCATCATATGAGAACGGTGAATTCGAAAAACGGACAAAGAAAAAACACGGAAGGAATTTTATCCTTCCGTGTTCAAACAGGTCAAGGTTTATGCTTTTTGTTCCTGAAACGGCTCCGGGCGTCTTTCCGTGAACCCATAATGATAGAGGATCGCCTGGATGATACGCGGCGAAGCCAAGCCGTCACCGTACGGGTTGCAGGCTTCGGCCATGCGGTTGTACTCCGCCGGATCCGTCAACAATTCTTTTGCTTCGTTATAGACGCGGTCGCGGTCTGTGCCGATGAGTTTGACCGTTCCTGCGGCGACGGCTTCCGGGCGCTCCGTCGTGTCACGCAGAACGAGAACCGGCTTTCCGAGGGCCGGCGCTTCTTCCTGAACGCCTCCCGAGTCCGTCATAATGAGATGCGAGCGATACATGAGGTTCGCAAACGGTTCATAGTCGAGCGGCTCGATGAGGTGAACTTTCGCGAGGCCGCCGAGCTCCGCGTTGACGATTTCGCGGACTTTCGGGTTGCGGTGAACCGGGAATACGACTTCGACATCGTCGAACTCCTCCGTGAGTTGACGCAGCGCGCGGTAAACGTGACGCATCGGCTCGCCGAGGTTTTCGCGGCGATGTGTCGTGACGAGAATGACGCGGCGGTCCTCGAAGTCAATGCTGCGCAGGATCGGGTCGTCAAAGTAGAAGTCATCGCGAACCGTATGATGCAGCGCATCGATGACGGTGTTGCCCGTGACGAAGATCTTGTCATCGCTGACGTTTTCGGCGCGGAGGTTGGCGCGCGACGTCGGCGTCGGCGCAAAGTTGAGTTCCGCGATGCAGCCCGTGAGTTTGCGGTTCATTTCCTCCGGGAAGGGGGAATAGATGTTATGCGTACGCAGACCGGCTTCGACATGGCCGACCGGGATCTGACAATAATAGGCGGCAAGAGCGCCCGCAAACGTCGTCGTCGTGTCACCGTGAACGAGGACGAGGTCCGGTTTTGCCTTGGCCATGACTTCATGCAGGCCGTTCAGGGCTTTCGTCGTGATGTCAAACAACGTCTGACGCGGCGCCATGATATTGAGGTCATAATCCGGGACGATGTGAAAGAGATCGAGTACCTGGTCGAGCATTTCGCGATGCTGTGCCGTAACAGCGACGATCGGCGAAATGACGTCACTGTGCTCTTTGAGCTGCAGAACGACCGGAGCCATCTTGATCGCTTCCGGACGCGTCCCGAAAACGGTCATCACCTTGAGCTTCTTTTTCATATAAATCCCCTTTCCTTTCTGGGTAAATCTGCGGCAAATAAAAAGGCAGGCGTGCGCCTGCCTGATTCAGTGCTGATGAGCGGAATCATTCAACCGGAAAATCCCGAGCTTCTTGGCGCCGACCAATACGACTGCAATGACGAGACAGACGATGAGAATCGACACCTGGGCACTGACTTCCGTCAGGACGACGGCGCTGAGTCCGAGCAGGGCGCTGATGACATACATCAGGAGAACGGCCTGACGCTGGGAAAACCCGAGATCGAGGAGGCGGTGATGCAGATGTCCCTTATCCGGTTTAAAGATCGGAACACCGCCGCGGTAACGGCGGACAATCGCAAACGTCGTGTCAAGAATCGGCAGGCCGAGTGCAAGGATCGGCACAATGAGTGCGATCGTTGCGGCGCATTTGACGGCGCCGATGACGGAAATACCCGCGAGCATATAGCCGAGGAACATACTGCCCGAGTCGCCCATGAAAATCCGGGCCGGATTGAAATTGTAATAAAGGAAACCGATCGCGGCGCCCGCGAGAGCCGCCGTGAGTACGGCGACGAGCAGGATGTCCTGCTGCAGAGCCACGAGGAAAATCGTAATCGACGCGATCGTGGCAACGCCGGCGGCGAGACCGTCCAGTCCGTCGATGAGGTTGACCGTATTGGTGAGACCGACGATCCAGAATACCGTCACCGGAATGGCGAGATACTCGAGATACATGTAGTCGCCGAACGGATCGGTGATAAAGTCGATGCGTACGTCAAACGCGATGACGAGCACGCAGGCTGCAACGATCTGACCGACCAGTTTAACTTTGGCCGGCAGGTTCTTGTAATCGTCGATGATGCCGAGGAGCACGATGAGTGTGCCGCCGACGAGGAGTCCCGTCAACTCGAACTGAACTTCCGGTACGAGCGGAGTATACGACTTGATCACAAGGATCGCAATCATGAACGCGATATAAATGCCGATGCCGCCGATACGCGGAATCGGTTTCTTATGAACTTTTCTCGGATCCGGAGCGTCCATCGCTCCCGTTTTTTTCGCCAAAAAAATAACACCCGGCGTCACCAGCAAGGCCGTTCCGGCTGCAAGGATAAACGCCAACATATAATCTGGCATGAGATGTCGCACCCCTTTTTCTACTCTGTTCCTGCTTTTTTCTATGGGAAGAAATCCCTTTGCAATTTCCTATTCTACCGCACGGCCCCTGAAGTGTCAATGAAAAACGCGCCCCGAGGGCGCGCTTTTGAGCTGTATTTTCACGCTATGTCGGCGTCAGGTCAGTCGCGGATTTCATCGGGTCGGCACGAGACGACGCTGCCGTCTTCCGCGTAGTAAACGACGCGGGCAATCTTGGCATTGCGGAGCATACGGCGGCAGAGAAGACACGGTTTCCCCGATGCGAGTGACCCGTCGGCGGCGTTAAAGCCGACGATATAGATCGTCGCGCCTTCCATCTTGACGGGATCCGCATTGATGATCGCGTTCTGCTCGGCATGGACGGCGACGCAGAGTTCGTAGTTTTGCCCTTTCGGCACGTGCAGACGCTCGCGTTCGCAAATGCCGGTATCGATGCAGTTCGCCTCGCCGCGCGGTGCGCCGTTGTAGCCCGTACTGATGATGATTTTATCCTTGACGATGATGGCACCGTAACGGCGGCGCAGACATGTTGCTCTGCGCCCCACCGCCTTGGCAATGTCAAGGAAATACTGCGTCCAGTCCGGGCGCTCCTGTTTATTCATCCCCATGGTTCTTTCCTTCTTTCAAGTAACGCCGCGCGAGAATGACGGCGACAAAATCGTCGACCGGTTCCGGGGGAACCTGCATCGAAACGGGCAGCAGACGCCGCCAACCCTTCGGCGGATGCGCTTTCCAGTATTCGCCCTTCGCGAGTTCCGTCGTGCGGTATTCGTCAACGACGCGGATACAGAGTCCCGGAACGGCGCGGCGCATGCGTTCCCGCGCCGTTGAGCTCGTTGTGCCGTTACCTTCGATGAGTACGTCGGGACGGAACCGCGACTCGACTTGACGCAAAGCCGTCTCGAGGTCCGCCGTTGCGATGACTTCCTGATATAAAATGACGCCGTGATCGTCAAGGACAGCGAGCCCGCATTTATCGCGGCCCGGGTCCAAAGCGGCTACCGTCATAACCATTCCTCCTCACAAAAAATCCCCTTCCGCCTGCCGGGAAAGGGGATTCCATACACCGTTACGGATTGCTGCTCTCACCAATCGGTTCGACTTTGATGTTCAGGCGCAACGGCCCGAGTGCATCCGTCGCGTCATGAGCGAACGCCGAAAGAACGACATTTCCGTGCAGTGCCGCGAGCGAATTGACCACATCGTAGAACTGTGCACCTTCCATGACGCCGATCGATCCGCGGATCGGATCCTGCAGAATGCCGCGTTCCGTTGCCGCCGCATTGACATCTTTGAGGAAACTCATGACCGTATGTTCAGCTTCCGTTTCATCGCCGCCGGTTAAATGATAGGTCTTCGCGATGATGAACTCGTTCTTCTGATAAATGACGCTGTTCTTATAGAGCTCGATCGAGGCGCGTACCGCCTCACCCTGAATGAGGTTGCCCGACGCGACGATACGGACAACCATATCCTGCTTGCTCTGCGCAATCTGCTGAACGGCCGCATTGTATTCCGGCTGATAGAACCAGATATTTTCGCCCGTATCGCGTCCGGAACGTACGTAAACATTGCGGTCGGCAAGCTGGGCGAGCGATTCGAGGTCTTTGGCGACTTCATCCGCCGAACGATTGCCGCGGACGACACCGCTCGCGATGACTTCACCGGCACGGAAAACGATATCGCCTTCGCGGATCGTAATGAGACCTTGGCGCAGATCCTGTGTCCGCTGTTCAAGCAACTTATTGTCTGACGTCAGGATATCGTTCTTGTCCTTGAGGTCGGTATTGGCCGCCGATAAGAGCTGATTCTGACTGCCGAGCTGACTGTTGAGAGCGCCGAGTTCATCATTGCGCGCCATGAGTACGCCGTTGCGTTCCAAAAGTTCCGCCTTGGCAGCTTCGAGGAGGCGGTTTCCTTCCTGAAGCTGCTCGGAACGCGCTTCGAGCTCTTTCTGCTGCGCCTCAAGCTTGGACACTTCTTCTTTGGACTTGGCGAGATCGTCACTGGCCTGACGCTGTTCTTCCTGTGCATCGGCGAGCTGGGCACGCGCATCCGTCAGGCTTTGCTGTGTCTTTGCCATCGTCCGGTTCAGCTTTTCCATGCCGAAAAGTGCCGTGCGGACATTTTGTGACGCTGCCGCCATGACGCCGAGTGTCAATGTCGTGATGCAGATACCCGTAAAGATCGTGACGACAATTGACGTATGGCGCGGCCGCAGTCCGAAGATCGAGAGCCGTTTTTTGCCGACCTTCGATCCCAGGCGGTCGCCGATAAAGGCGATAGCTCCGCCCGTAACGACGAGTACGAGAATCAGTAGCACACCATACATCGTTTTTCCCTGCTTTCCCCGAAAATTTTTGTGTAAACCAACGGATCTGTTACCTGGACGCCCGTTTCATCAAAATGACGCCCGCAATAATACCGACGATATTCGGGATCCAGACCGCGAACATCGGCGCGATGATCCCGCCGCGCGCCAAGGCGTTCCCCATGGTCATGAGCGCGTAGTAAATGAAGATAATGATGATACTCATCGCAAAGCCCGCCGACGAACTGTTTCGCGTCGGCTGAAGTCCGAGCGGAATGCCGATGAGTGCAAAAATCAAACTCGCAAGCGGCACGCTGATGCGCTGGTAAAACTCCGTTTCAAGCTTATTCGTATTGACATACTGCGTTTTAAGGATGCTGATCTCGGCGCGCAGTTCGCGCATCGTGAGCTCGCTCGGGTCTTTCTGCTCGCGGACGATCTGTTTCGGGCTCGCCGAAATCGGCAGTACCTGCGTGTCAAATTTCAGCTGGTGGCCCGTCTGACCGTCATTGATGTCATAAATCGTGCCGTCATGCATGACCCACTCCTTGAGCGACCAATCGGCGTATTCGGCATGCTCAACATGGCGGATGTTTCCTTCCGCGTCAAAGGACTGCACCGCGAGTCCCTGAAGCGTCTGCGTTTCCGCGTCATAGCGGCGCGCGTAAACGAGCTGCTGGATTTCGCCTTCCTTGATTTCCTTCAGGATGACGTGATCCTGCGACTTCATGCTCGTGTTGCCCTGAATTTCATAGTAAAGAACATTGCGGTATGCCGTATTGGCCCACGGGACAACATACTCGTTGAACGCGATAGCGCCGATACTGACGACGATACCGAGCAGGATCGCCGGCATCGCGATACGCGAAAAGCTGATGCCGCACGATTTCATCGCCGTGATTTCGCTCGAACTCGACATACGCCCGAACGTCAACAGGCTCGCGAGCAGCATGGACATCGGGAATGTCCAGATGACGACACTCGGAAGCCCGAAGACGAAAATCTTGGCGACAGCCGGCAGCGAAGCACCGTAATCGGTAATATATTTGGCGATCTTAAACAGCGTTCCCGAACCGATAAAAACGGCCGAAAATGCACAGATACCGAACAGGAACGAGAGCAGAACCTCGCGGAATATGTATTTGTCAAGAATTCTGATATGCATGATCGGCTCCTGTTTATAACGTAAAGTTGTCGCCGAGGTAGAATTTCTTTGCTACCGGGCTGCTGGCGATCGTCTGACTGTCACCCTCGAGGAGAATGCGTCCGTTGTTGAGGATGTATGCGCGGTCGACGATGTGCAGGGTTTCGCGGACGTTATGGTCCGTAATGAGAATGCCCATTCCGCGCTGTTTGAGGTATTGCACAATATCCTGAATGTCGGCAACGGCGAGCGGATCGACGCCCGCAAACGGTTCGTCGAGCAGGATAAATTTCGGCTCGAGCGCGAGGCAGCGTGCGATTTCGACGCGTCGACGCTCACCGCCCGAAAGCTCTGTTCCGCGGCGTTCCTGTACGTGGCCGATTTTGAATTCCTCGATAAGCTCGTCGTATTTGTCGCGCTGCTCTGCTTTGGAGAGCTTCGTCGTCTCGAGGATCGCCATGATGTTGTCACGCACCGTCAATTTGCGGAAAATCGACGCTTCCTGCGTCAGATAGCTGATGCCGAGCTCGGCGCGTTTATACATCGGCTGGTTCGTAATGTCAATATCCGAAATCAGCACCTGACCGGAATTCGGCTGTTCGAGGCCGACGATCATATAGAACGTCGTCGTCTTGCCGGCGCCGTTCGGTCCGAGCAGGCCGACAATCTCCCCCGTTTCCACGCGTACGGAAACACGGTCGACAACGGTTCGTTTTTTAAAAATCTTGACCAGATTTTTCGCTTCGATATGCAAGACATTACCTCCCAAGCCCGGATGTACCGGCGAGCGCTTCCTTCATGGTTATTATTTTACCGTAGTTTCCCCGTTCGGGGCAAGATAAATCGTCAGACGGTTGCTGTGCATCGAATTATTGTCCTGAATCGCCCACGCATTACCCGTCAGGACGGCTTTGCCGTTTTCCTGTCCGTAGTAGTCAACGCGGTCTCCGCCGGCTTCCAGGTCTTTCGGCGGACTGATGAGATGCGCATCTCCCGTGCCGATGAAATGTTTCTCGTCCATCCAGCCCTCGAGACGGCTTGCGGAAAACGTGCCTTCGTTTGACGTCATGACACCGCCGTTTTCGACGAGGATGTATTTGTTCTGATTCGGATAATAGTCGATCTGCTCGCCCGTAAACGTACGGTCAAGCTGCGTCGCGACAACCCCGCCGGTTGCCAGCATATGTTCCTGTCCGTCTGTTGCAATACGCGCACAGGTCACGCGCATGTCATCACGCACGGCGATGACATTTCCTTCGACGACGCCTTCCTGCGTTTTCGTATTATAGACGGCTCTGTCACCCGCAACGCTTGACGCGCCCTGTTTCATGAGCACGTAACCGTTTGCCGTGACGACACCGGATGACATGTCATATTCCACCGTATCCGCGTCAAGTGACGCCGGTTCTCCGGCGGCGGCACAGACCGCGCCGACCGACAAACAGAGAACGGCGGCCAAAACCGCGATTCGACTGCTGCGTTTATTGAATTTCATTCCCGACACTCCCCGTTATTGTTTCACACCTTTTTCAAAGTGCGCCTTGCCGATAACTTTGACTTTGTTGAATCCGTCCGTACTTTCGATGCGTTCGCCCGAAGCGAGTACATCATCTTTTGTGATGACGGGGCTTCCCGTCGCGGCGAGTTTACCGTCGGCGGATGTCCACTTCAGTTCACCGCAGTCCACGGCGGCTCCGTCACTCGTCGCAATTTTGACACCGCCCGTAATGGCGATGTCTTTCGTCCCCGCATCATATGCGGCCTGCGGCGCTTCGACGGCGACCGTACGTCCGTCTTCTTCGTAGAACGTTCCTTTGAGGTTTGTCATCGTCGCATTCTGCGTCTGAATGTCAACGTCGATATGATCGGCCGTGAGTTCCCAAATTTTGACGCCGTCGCGTTCTTCGCTGATCGTATTGTTGTCATAGGACATGACGTGCGGCTGTTCCTGCGTCCCGGTATCTTTCGGCGGCGGTTCCGGAACGGTTCGAACGGCCCAGACGACGAGACAGACAAAGAGGATCGCCCCGACGGCGGCCGCAATTTTTGCCTGTTTGCTCATTTCTCAGTCCCCTCCGCCTTGACGGTATGATGTTTACCCGTTTTCTTTTCGCTGACCGGCGTATTCCAGCGTTTCTGGAACCAGAGCCACTGCGTCGGATTCTCGCGGATGATCTGCTCGACGATTTTCGTCATGCGGACCGTAAAGTCATAGAGATCCTTGTCCGTGTCACCGTGATCTTCGTAACGCAGGACTTCGCCGATGACGACTTTGTGTTTGCCGTTCGGCTGGCGCAGGATAAAGGCCGGGACAACCGGCGAGTTGAATTTGCGTGAAAAAACGGCAGGCCCCATCGGCGTTGACGCCGGTTTGCCGAGAAAGTCAATAAACGCACCGCCCGGCCCGGCATCCTGATCCGCGAGGAATCCGAGGATTTTGCCCTTTTTGAGCGCACGCGCCGCGGCGAGCAGTTCGCTCGTCCCACGTGAGAATATCTCGACGTGGATCGTCGCGCGCAGGTCATCGAGAACCTGCGTGTACTGGATATTCGGCTGCGGTTTCGCAATGGCCGTAACGGGAAGTCCGTTGAGCGTAAATGACGCCGAGAGCCATTCCCACGTGCCGATATGCCCCGTCAACACGACGACGCCGCGTCCTTCGGCCAGCGCCTCCTTCATTCGTTCGAGATGGTCAATTTCGATGTAATCGCGGAAATTATTCTCGTTGAGATGCGGCATGTAGAGGATTTCCAGCACATTGCGGGCCAAATTGACAAACGACTCCTTGACGAGACGTCTTGCCTCCGCCTCAGGTATCTGCAAAGCTTCCGTCATCTGTTTTACGGCACGCTCGCGCTCCTTTTTGACGAGGAGATTGTAGAGATTGCCGAGTATGCGGCCGATTCCCATGAGCAGGCGGTACGGTGTATGACAGACGATGAAACTCAGCATCATCAGAAATTTATAAGTCATGAACGGATTTCCTCCCATGCATATCCCGCCGTTATTGGGCGAGTCCCTTAAGATCGGCCGGTTTCATAAATCCGGCCAGCAGTTCTTCCCATTTGCCCTGCGCTTTCAGGATGAATTCGAGAATCTCGCGCACGGCGCCGTGTCCGCCCGGAAGATCGGCGATACAGCAGACGTGTTTTTTGACGTCAGGCATCGCGTCGCCGACAGCGGCCGGGAAACCGACCTGAACGAGAAGCGGCAGGTCAACGAGGTCGTCGCCGATATAGGCGATTTCTTCGTCACGCAGGCCGAGCTTATCGCGCAGATCGCGGTATGCGGCGCGTTTATCGAGGTTGCCCTGATAAACTTCGCCGATATGCAGTGCTTCGGCGCGAAGCAGGACCTGTTTGGACGAACGCCCCGTAATAATGGCGGTTTTCAGTCCCGCGCGATGCGAAAGCGTAATGCCGAGACCGTCACGCGCAAAGAACGGCTTAAAGAGTTCGCCGTTTTCGCCGACATAAATGCCGCCGTCCGTCAAAACTCCGTCGACGTCAAATATGATGAGCTTGACCTTACGGGCGCGCCCTACCGCATCTTCCGTGTACTTCATCAGACTACCCCCTGACGCAAAAGATCCGTCAAATGAACCATGCCGACCGGATTGTTTGCGCTGTCGATAACGGGGAGAACCGTTACGGGGCGCGGTTTATGCTTGTCCATGACGGAAAGCGCGGAAGCCGCGAGTTCGTCCGGGCCGATCGAGAGCGGCTCTTTGAACATGATCGCGCGGACCGGTTCGTCGAGGAACTTATAATCTTTCGCGAGGGCGCGTCGGATGATCCCGTCGGTGATCAGGCCGACGAAATGTCCGTCTTCGTCAATGACCGACGCGGCACCGAGCCCCGTATCCGTCATGACAAAGAGCGCATCTTTCGCTGTTTTGTCACAGTGAATGAGCGGATTTTCCTTGCCCGTATGCATGACATCACTGACTTTGAGGAGAAGACGGCGTCCGAGCGATCCGCCCGGATGGAAGAGAGCGAAATCCTGTTTCGTAAAGTTGCGCATCGACATGAGTGCCACGGCGATGGCATCTCCCATGGCGAGCGTCGCCGTCGTGCTTGCCGTCGGTGCAAGACCGAGCGGACATGCTTCGCGTTCGACACTGACGTCAATGAAATAATCGCTGTTTTTCCCGAGCGCCGATTCGCGGCGGCCGCAGAGCGCGATGATTTTTGCCCCGATGCGGCGGATAATCGGCAGGATATTGACGACTTCCGCCGTTTCGCCGCTGTTGGAGATCGCGATCACGACGTCATGTTCCGTGACCATGCCGAGATCGCCGTGAAATGCTTCAGCCGGATGCATGAAGAACGCGGGCGTTCCTGTGCTGGCCAGCGTTGCCGCGATTTTACGGCCGACGTGTCCGGATTTGCCCATGCCCGTCACGACAACGCGGGCGGAGCAGGCAAGAATGCAGCGTACAGCCGCTTCAAACTCGTCATCGATGCGTCCTTCGAGCTGTTTGACGGCTTCGGCTTCGATGGCGAGCGTTTCGATTGCTTTTTCCCTGATCATACCGCACCCCGCTTACATCTTCGGACGAACGGTATCGTAAATCGCGAGCGCGTCTTGTAAGATGCTCTCGAGTTTGTCGAGATAGACCATGTTGGCTCCGTCGGAGAGTGCTTCGGCCGGATTGTCATGAACTTCGAGGAAGAGTGCGTCAACGCCCGCGCCGACAGCGGCGCGGACGAGATGTTCGACGAATTCGCGGTTGCCGGAAGATGACGTCCCCGCGCCGCCCGGGAGCTGGACGCTGTGCGTTCCGTCAAAGACAACCGGATAGCCGAACGAACGCATAATCGGCAGAGAGCGCATGTCAACGACGAGATTGTTATAGCCGAACGAGGATCCGCGCTCCGTCAACATGATCTGATCGCAGCCGCATTCGTGCAGTTTGTCGACGACGTTGCGCATGTCCAGCGGCGCCATGAACTGACCCTTTTTGACATTGACGATACGCCCCGTTTTCGCGGCCGCCGCAAGAAGATCCGTCTGACGGCAGAGGAATGCCGGGATCTGCAGGATATCGACGACTTTAGCGACCGGTTCGGCCTGATATGCTTCGTGGATGTCCGTCAAAACCGGAACCTGCAGTTCGTCTTTGATCTGCTGCAGCATTTCGAGGCCTTTTTCGAGGCCCGGTCCGCGGAAGCTGTGATAGGACGAACGGTTGGCTTTGTCAAACGAAGCCTTGAAAATATACGGTACACCGAGACGCTCGCAAATCTCTTTGATGCCGCGCCCGATCAAAAGGCTCCGTTCGAGTCCTTCGAGGACACACGGTCCGGCGATGAGTGTCAGCGGCGCACCGTTGCCGATGGTAATATTTCCGACAGTTACCTGATTCATATTCGTTCCTCCTCTGCTTTCCTTATTGCTGCATCTGACGATAGATTTCATTGACACGCGCGAGATCTTCGGCCGTATCGACGCCGACAAAACGTGCATTGGTTTTGATGACGCGGATCCGATAGCCGTTTTCGAGGGCGCGGAGCTGTTCGAGCGATTCGGCCTGCTCGAGCGGCGTCTGCGGCATTTTCGCGAAACGCAGCAGGAAATCGCGGCGGTATGCGTAAATGCCGATATGTTTATAGACCGGGGATTTCCCCTCGTGACGCGGATACGGCATCAGGGAACGCGAAAAATAGAGCGCGTAGCCGTTTTGATCCGTCACGACTTTGACATTGTTCGGGTTCTTCTGTTCCTCCGGGTCCGTGATTTCCGTCATAACGGTTGCCATTTGGAGATCGGCGTCATCGTCAAATGCGGCGGCGAGTTCGTCAATGAGTCCGGGATCGATGAGCGGTTCGTCGCCCTGGACGTTGATGATGAGATCCGCTTCCGTATGCGCGGCGGCGACTTCGGCGAGTCGATCCGTCCCGGTCGGATGATCGTTTCGCGTCATCATGGCCTGACCGCCGTGTTCTTCGACGGCAGTTTTGATGCGTTCGTCATCCGTGGCGACGAGCGTTGCGGACACGCGTTTTGCCTGCGCGGCACGTTCGTAGACACGGCAGATCATCGGCTTGCCGGCAATATCTTTGAGCGGTTTGCCCGGCAGGCGCGTCGACGCATAGCGCGCCGGAATAACACAAAGAACTTGCATGATTTCTTCCTCCCAAATGAAACTTGACGGTCAACGCGGGCCGAGCCGCTCTTTGAGGCTGGCCTGCAGCAAAGCGCGGAATTCGTCGGCTCCCTGTTTGAAGCAGACTTCGACGCAAATGACATAAATGGGGATCGGCCAATCGGCCCGGGCCACTTCGGCCGGGATTTTGACGGCGTCCTTTTCGGTAATGACGATCGCCTCCGTGCCGTTCTGCTCGGCCTGACGGAGAATATCGCGCATTTCCTGTTCCGTATAATCGTGGTGATCCGGATAACGCAGGCTCTCGACGATGTTCGTCCCGAGATCGAGCAGGGTCTGCTCGAACGATGACGGGTTGCCGATCGCCGAAACGGCCATGATCTTTTTGCCCTCGAGTTCGGAGACGGGCTGACCTTCCCCCGAAATGTCAACCGACCATTCCGGAAGCGGTACGATACTGCGCGGCTGATGAATACTTTCGACGATCTGCGCTTTGTCATTGTACTGACGCACCATCCGCTGAATGTATTCGCGGGAACCGATCTCCGCCTGGTCGACTTTTGTGAGCAGGCAGACATCGGCGCGGTTGACGTGGGAAATCGGCTCGCGGAGCGTCCCGCGCGGCAAAATATAACCGTTACCGAAAACATTGACGGCATCGACGAGCAGGATGTCGAGATCGCGCTCGAGCTGCCAATGCTGATATCCGTCATCGAGGATCGCGACTTCGGCGCCGAAATGTTCGACGGCATAACGTCCCGTCACGGCGCGATCGGCACCGATGAGTACCGGAACGGTACGCAGATGTTTTGCGAGCATAAAGGCTTCGTCGCCTGCCTCCGCCGCATTCATATGGAGGCGGTTTCCGTCGGAAACGATACCGACTTCGCCGTGCCATTTCGCGCGGTAACCGCGGTTCAAAATGACGACTTTATACCCCATATCGCGGATATCGCGCGCGAGTCGCTGCGCCGTCGGCGTTTTGCCCGTGCCGCCGACCGTAATATTGCCGAGACTGATAACAAAACAGTCGACGTGTTTCTTTTTAAAGAACCCCTGACGATATCCGGCGAGTTTCAGGTTCAAAAGCTGACCGTAAATCAGCGAAAAGCCATGCAGGACCCCCATAAACAGGTTGGGAAGAATGCCTTCGACTTCCTTAGTATGCACGAGTCCGATGAAATACGTCTGCAAATTCGCGACTTTCTGCGTTGAACGGACATGACGTTCGCGTGCCTCGCGGCTTTCGTATTCGTCGATGAGCCGGTGCAGAAGAACGGCGGACTTGCGCGAAGCGCCCTTGTTTTCCCGCACAATGTCAAGCGTGGTCTTTTCCATTGCTTCTCGGTGCTGCGGTTCGTCGAAAAGACGGCAGACTTCCGAGGCGAGTTCCGAGGCATTTTTTGCCGTCAGGCAGGCATCGCGGTTCTTGAAGAGTGCATAGGTATCTTTGAAATTGAACATGTGCGGTCCGACGATGATCGCCTTGCCGTGTGCAGCCGGTTCGAGAATGTTATGTCCGCCGTGCGGAACGAGGCTGCCGCCGACATAAACGACGCTCGCGATACTGTAAACTTTGCCGAGTTCGCCGATCGTGTCGAGGATGACGATATCCTCGCCCTGGGACGGTTCATTCTGCAGGCGCGTGCGTGTCGTGACCGTAAAGCCTTCTTTTTTACAGAGTTCTTCGATTTCCTGCGCGCGCTGAATGGAACGCGGCGCGATGACGAGACGGGCATGCGGATGACGTTGACGCACGGCCGCAAATGCCGTCAAAACCGGCTCTTCTTCGCCTCGGTGCGTCGACCCGGCAAGGAAAATGCCGTCATTGTCCGCCAGTCCCATATCGCGGATGATCGTCTGTTTCTCCTCGGGGCTGACATCCGTATACGTCTGGTCGAATTTCGTATTGCCCGTGACCGTCACGAGTTCCGGCGGAGCGCCGAGGCTCTTGATGTAAGCCGCATCAATCGGCGACTGCATCGCAAACAGTTTGACCGTTCCGATCATATCGCGCAAAAGTCCGCGCAGATATTTGTACTGACGCGCACTGCGGTCACTGATACGTCCGTTGACCATCATGACGGGTACATGGATGCGCCGCGCCGTTTTCAGGAAGTTCGGCCAAAGTTCCGTTTCGACCGGCAGGAATACGCGCGGACGAATGCGCCGTACAATATGGCTTGCGAGCCAAGGTAGGTCAAGCGGGAAGTAAATAATCGCATCCGCGTCCTTGATGATGCGGTTTGCCATTTCGTAGCCGCTCGTCGTAACAACCGAAATGAGGATCGGGCTGTCCGGGAACTCCTTGCGGAATTCCTTGATAAGCGGACTCGTCGCAACGATTTCGCCGACGGATGCCGCGTGTACCCAGATACAGTTCTTTTTCTCGACTTTATCGAGTACATGCGGCGGATAAAAGCCGAAACTTTGACGGATGCGTTCGACGAAGCCCTTTTCCCGGACCGCGCGCAGCATAAACATCGGGATCACGAGGACGACGATGATGACCGCTGCGATATTGTAGAGTAATTGCATGGCTCTCCCCTTCCGTTACGCTTCCGTTTTCTTGAACTGAATGTTGTATAAATGACTGTAAAGGCCGCCTTTTTCGAGCAATTCCTCGTGGGTCCCGTGCTCGATGATACGGCCGTGATCGATGACATAAATCTGATTGGCGTTAAAAATCGTCGACAGACGGTGCGCGATGACAAAGGACGTACGTCCGACCATGAGGTCATCGAGTGCCTTCTGCACGATTTTTTCGCTTTCCGTGTCCAGGGCCGACGTTGCCTCGTCGAGGATCAGGACGCGCGGATTTTTGAGGATCGCGCGTGCGATCGCCATACGCTGACGCTGACCGCCCGAAAGGTTCATGCCGCGTTCGCCGATCTGCGTGTCATATCCCTGAGGCAGATTACGGATAAACGCGTCGGCATTTGCCGCTTTCGCCGCGGCTTCGACTTCTTCATCCGTCGCGTCAAGTCGTCCGTAGCGGATATTTTCGCGCACGCTCGTCGAAAAAAGCATCGTTTCCTGCGGCACGATACCGATCTGTCCGCGCAGGGATGCGAGCGTGACGTCGCGGATGTCGTGACCGTCAATCGCAATCGAGCCGCCCGTGATCTCGTAAAAACGCGGGATCAGGTTGGCGATCGTCGACTTGCCGGCGCCGCTCGGGCCGACAAAGGCGACCATTTCGCCCGGTTTGACTTCAAGTGACACGTCCTGAAGCGCCGGAACGCCTTTTTTGTATTCGAAGGTGACATGATCGAGCGTCACATGCCCCTGAATCTGCGGCAGTTCGATCGCGTCCTTCTTATCGCGGATCGTCTCTTCGAGGTCGATGATGTGGAAAACACGGTCAACAGCGGCCATCGCTTTCTGCAGGTTGCCGTAAAGACGCGAGAGACGTTTGACCGGGTTGGCGAGGTTGATCGCATAGGTCAAAAACGCAATGAGTGCGCCGGCCGTGATTTCGCCGTTGATGACTTCGTAACCGCCGAACCAAACGATGAACGTGACGGCGATCGCCGCGAGGAATTCTACCGTCGGCGTGAGGAGACTCGTCAACTGGACGTTTTTCATCGCCGCCTGGAAGTTGAGTTCGTTCTGACGCTGGAAACGGTCGATCTCGTATTTCTCGCGTACGAAGGACTTGACGACACGGATCGAGGAAATGCTTTCCTGCAGCAGAGACGTGATATCCGCCATGCGTTCCTGAATGACCGTACCGTTGCGCTTGATCTTGCGGCCGAAAATCTTCATAGCCTGCCCGACGAGCGGGATGATCACAAGCGTCAAAAGCGATAATTTCCAGTCGAGGTAGACCATCATGACGATCGAACCGATGAGGATCGACGTTTCCGTGACGAACTCGATGAGCTGGTCGACGAGGGCCGACTGGATCGCGGCGACGTCGTTTGTGATATAACTCATCGTCTCGCCGGTCTGATGACGGTCAAAATAGGCCATCGGCATGCGCTGGAACTTGCGGAACATGACTTCGCGCACGTCGATGATGACTTTCTGTCCGATATACGAAACGAGGTACGATTGTCCGTAGTAGAAAATCCCGCGGAAAAAGAAGACGACGACGATGCCGATCGCAATGACATTCAGCAGGGCCATATTTTTGTCCGAAAGCACCTGGTCGATCATGTCTTTGATGATCCAAGGTACGTAAAGGTTGGCGGCAGCCGCAAGCACAATGCAGATGATCGCCAGTCCCAACTGTTTTAAATACGGCCGGATATATTGAAGCAGCCGCTTATAATTTTTCATAACGTTCCCCCGCTTGAATCTGTTTTCCGGCGTGATGTTCTGCAGCCGCTAAAATACGTCCCGCGATGCGGTCTGCTGCGCCCGGCGGCCCCAAATATCGACAGGCTGTATCGAGTTTTTCCATGACTTCTTGACGTCTGCGTCCGCCGCGGCACATGAGCAGTGCTTCGCGCGCAATGCGGTGCGGTTCGACTTCATCCTGCAAAAGTTCCGGCTCGAACGTTTCCCCGACCAGAATATTCGGCAGACTGAACCGGTCGATGTGGACGAGAACGCGTCCGACCATATACGAAAGGGTTGACAGCCGGTAAAGAACGACACACGGAAGCGCTAAAAGCGCGGCCTCCATGACGACCGTTCCGGATGTTGCGAGTGCCACGTCCGCGATATGCATGAGCGCATACCGGTTTTCGTGCGTGAGTGTCACCGTCACGCCGGATGCGTTGACGAGTTCGCGGATCCGCGCTTCGTCGACGCCGTCGGCAACCGGCAGAAAGAACCGGATATCCGGACGTTCCTGTTTTAAGAGTTTTGCCGCACCGAGCATCGCGGGAAGAAGCAGTTCAATTTCCTGACGCCGGCTTCCGGGGAGCAGCAAGACGAGCGTTTCGTCCTCGCGTACGTCAAACCACTTGCGCGCTTCCTCGGGCGTTAGTTCCGGTTTGACCGTATCGACGAGCGGATTGCCGACAAACGCGACATGCGCGCCCGCGTTACGGTACGGCTCCATTTCGTGCGGGAAAATCACGACGAATTCTTCAGCGATCTTCGCGCAGTCAGCCGCGCGGCCTTTCCGCCATGCCCACGCCGACGGCGGAATATACGAAAAAACGGGAATCCCCAACCGGCGCGCCTGTTTCGCGAGGCGCCAGTTGAAATCCGGATAATCGATGAGCACGAGCAGATCCGGTTTTTCCCGGCGCATAAACTCCGTCAGGTCGGCGAGCAGTTGACGGATACGCCCGAGATTCTTGATGACTTCCCAGACGCCCATAACATTAAAATCGGCAAAATTGCGGCAAAGCCGTACGCCTTCCCGTTCCATACGCGCGCCGCCGAAACCGATGAGCTCCGTTCCCGGACGCAGTTGGTTGATACTTTGCGCGAGCATGGCGCCGTGCATATCGCCGGAAACTTCACCGGCGGACAACATGATCTTCATCGGCCTGCCTCCTTTACCGTCAATCCGTTATCGGTCAATCCGTGCCTGTGCCGTTACATGAAAGAGACGCGTGGACACCTCACGTATCCGCCGCGTCTCCGAGAGTCTCCGTTAGATCGCTGCAATCGTAATATTGTTGGCTTCTGCCAAAGCAATGACCCGTTCACGGTCAACAAGCAGCGTTTTATCCGCTTCAATCGCCAAAGCCGAAGCGCCGGTTTCCACCATCGTTTCGAGCGTTTTCAGGCCGACCGCCGGAACGTCAAACCGATTGTCCTGCTGCGGTTTGGCCGCTTTGACGACAACAGCGCCGCCGCGGGCGAGTTCGCCGCCGCGACGAATGCAGGCATCCGTTCCTTCGATCGCTTCGAGCGCCATAACCGCACGGTTTTTGACGACAACGGTCTGACCGACATCCAATCGGCCGAGTTCGCGCGCCATCGTGAGTCCGAACTCCATATCCTGACGCTCGTCTTCCGTCGGCTGACGTTTCGTCAAAACGCCGCGATGCGGCATGAGTTTACGGATAAGAACCGTCTGGTCAAATGCCTGAACGCCGATTTTCGCGAGTTCGCGGACGAACATCATCATAATCGTGTCATCTTTGCGGTCCGGCAGCGAAAGAATGAGCTGCATCAGACGCGCATCCGGCATGACCTTGCCGGCAAAGAGCATTTCCTTCGTGACCTTGCCGAGCATGGTCGCCTTCGTGATGCCGTTTTCCTTCAGGTACGTCAGAATCGCGTCAAGATGCGCGATGCTGATTTCCGTATAATGAGCGGCGGCTTTCTTGAGATCCTGATCCGTGTCCGGCAGCAGGGCTACGGCGTAAACTTCATACCCGAGCATACGTGCCGCACCGGCAAACTCGACCGGCAGGTGACCCGCACCGGCAAGCAGGGCAACTTTTTCCATGAATGATCCCTCCGATTTAACGGTCTTCCGACTCCCGGCGTTCACGGCAGATACCGCGCTCCGCGTTGCGGAGGAAACGCAGGAAATGATCGACTTCTTCACAGGAATCGACTTCCTGTTCAATGACGGCAATGGCCTGCGTGACGTTCAGGCCGGAACGGTAGAGAATTTTATATGCTTTTTTGATATTGCGGCGCGACTCGAGCGGAATACCCGCACGCGAAATGCCGACACTGTTCAGTCCGACGGCTTTAGCCGGACGTCCGTCAACGATCGTGTACGGTACAACGTCCTGAACGAGTTTACTCAGGCCGCCGACCATCGCGTTGCGGCCGATTTTGACAAACTGATGAATCCCGGCCATGCCGCCGATAACGGCACGGTCTTCGATGATGCCGTGTCCCGCGATCATCGCGGCATTGCTCATAATAATGCGGTTGCCGAGTACGCAGTTGTGCGCGACATGCGTATAGGCCATGAGCAGGCAGTCATCACCGATACGCGTGACTTCGCCTTCGCCTGTTGCGCGGTGAATCGTCGCGAACTCACGGATCGACGTACGGTCGCCGATGACGGTATAACTGACTTCACCCTTGAATTTCAGATCCTGCGGTACTTCACCGACCGAGGCGCTCTGAAAGATATGACAGTCCTTGCCGATTGTCGTATAGTCATGGATCACGGCATGCGGGCCGATTTTTGTCCCGTCGCCGATCTCAACATGGTCGCCGATGACCGCATACGGTCCGATTTCGACATTTTTGCCGATCCGGGCACTCGGTGAAACGACGGCTGTATTATGGATAAAGGCAACGACTTTGTTGTCTGCACTCATTCTTTCCAACTCCTTCAACTTCCTCTATTGCTGATATGGCTGACCCGCAGGTCAGGTGCTTTGCTCTGTCCTTTTATTTTATACTCCTAAATAAACTTCCAAGTCTCTCATCGGATATGACAGCAAATCCAGGCGTTTTTCGAGTTGAACAAAGACTATCTCCCATTTTCAGGCAGAATTAAGTGGAAATCATAAGTTATCGTTCTTTTTCAGGGCAAACTTAAAATCAGCGGAGGCTACGAGTTTGTCATCGACGTACCCGTCGCAGTGGAGCAGGCCGAAATCACCGCGGACACGGACGAGCTGAGCCTTCGTGACGAGCTGGTCGCCCGGGACAACCGGATGTTTGAATTTGACATGTTCCATGCCGCCGAAGAGCGCGATTTTGCCGCGGTGTTCCTCCGGATAAAGCATGGCAACGCCGCCGACCTGAGCCATGGCTTCGAGGATCAGGACGCCCGGCATGATCGGTTGACCCGGAAAATGACCGCGAAACTGCGGCTCATTCATCGTGATGTTTTTGATGCCGGTTGCCGATTTGAACGGATCCAGCTCAATGATGCGGTCTACGAGCAGCATCGGCGGACGATGCGGCAGGATTTTTTGGATTTCGTTGATGTCTAATACCATAGTGTCTCCTTCTTCCTGTTCATTCGGTTTTAATTGCCCATAGCTTCGGCAATCTGCTTCGCAAGTTTCGTGTTGAGGGCATGACTCGAGGCAACGGCGATGACGTGGCCGCGGATCGGGCCGACGAGCCGCAGGTCGCCGATGACGTCAAGAATCTTATGGCGGACGAGCTCATCGTCAAAATGGAGCGGATTCAGCCAGCCGTCATCGTTGTAGACAATGACATTCTCGATCGTACCGCCGAGTCCGAGTCCCATTTTCCGCAGGGCTTCGATTTCCTGCTCGTACGCGATCGTACGCGCCGGCGCGATGTCCTGCCGGTACGTTTCCGGCGTGACGTCAAAATTTTCATACTGGATGCCGATGAGTTTGTGCGGGTTGACGGAGGTAAAGCTGACGCGGAATCCGTCGTACGGAAGTACCATGACGAACCGATTCTTCTTGTCGTCGTCCACGCGGAAAACGCGGTCGATGACGATCTCGCGGCGCGGCTTATCCTGTTCCCGGAGCCCGGCACTCTGCATCAGGTCGAAAAATGTCAGCGAAGCCCCGTCTGCAACCGGCGGTTCTTCCGAGTCCATTTCGACATAACAGTTATCGATGCGGAGCGCGTGAAACGCACTCATCAGATGCTCAATGGTAAATATTTTGCAGCCGTTCTCTTCTACAGTCGTCGCACGCAGCGTTGACGTGACATTCTGCGCTTTTGCGTGCACCTTGACGCGATCCGGCAAGTCCGTACGTACAAAGACGATCCCCGTATCGACCGGTGCCGGTTTCAGCACCATATGTACATCCCGGCCGGAATGCAGTCCGACGCCGGTATAGGAAGTTTCTGCTGCCAGGGTAATCTGATTCTGCAAATTCATTCCTCCTGCTTTGTAACACCTTGTTCTATTTTACAAGACATTCCGACTTGATGCAAGCGTTACTCTTCGCGCATGGATTTCCAACGGTCATGAAGCCAGAACCAGTCCTCGGGATATGCGCGTACGTCGTCCTCGATGCGTTTCGTGAGGATCTGCGTCGTGCGACGGATATCTTCGCGTTTATCTTTTGTCCGCTCGACAATGACCGGCGGGTCAATGTGCAAAATGTGCGTCCCGTCCGGCTGACGATGCATGAACGCCGGGAAAATCGGAACCTGATCGAAACGCGCCATCGATGCCGCACCCGTGACGCAGTTCGTCGGCTGATTGAAGAAGTCAAGAATGATGCCGTTGCGGCGGCTCGTATCCTGATCCATGATGAGCCCGATAATCCAGCCGTCACTGAGCATTTTGTACATTTCGCGGACGCCCGTTTTATACGTGATGTGCATGCCGATCATCGTACGGTATTCGTTGATGAACCGGTCCATGCCCGAGGCTTTCTGTTTCATTGCGACACCGACGAGCGGAAACCCGTTCTGCGCGAACGCACCGCCCATGAGTTCCCAGTTGCCTGTATGCGATGCCGAGATGATCGCGCCTTTCCCCGCTTTGACGGCTTCGCGCATGGCATCGACGGCACCTTCGAGTTTGACATAATCGTCAATGTGATCCTTGATAATCGGAAACCGGAGTACCTCAAAGAGCATCGGCCCGAAACGCACGGAGCTCGCTTTGGCGATGCGGTTTGCCTCTTCCTCCGACACGCCGAGGCAGCGGCGGATGTTGTCACGTGCCATGACTTTCCGGCGTTTCGGTACAAGCGGCCAGCAAAGTGCGCCGAGTATACGTCCGAGGACCTCGCAGACCCCCGCCGGCAAATGACAGACGATCCAGCTCAGTGCCTTGACCAGATGATACGAAATCAATCCTATCCCCTCCTGCAGATTTCTAAAAAAAATTCCCCCGCAGAGGGGGGAACCGGTTTTGCCGATTTATTTCTCACGCTGCGCAAGTTTGCGTTCGAGCTGTTTCAGCTTTTTGTGCATTTCCGGCAGATGTTTCATCGCGGCCTGCATACGCAGCCATTCGACGTGGGTTTGTACCGGGAAGCCGGCGCAGAATACACCTTCCGGCATATTGCCGATGATACCGGAACGAGCGGCGTAAACGGAGTTCGCGCCGATCTTGATATGGCCGACCGTGCCGACCTGTCCGCCGAACGTGACGTTATGTCCGACCTGTGTCGAACCGGAAATACCGGTCTGTGCAACGATGAGGCAGTTCGGGCCGATTTTGCAGTTATGGCCGATATGGACGAGGTTGTCGATCTTCGTCCCGTGACCGATGACCGTCGAACCCATCGCGGCACGGTCGATCCCGTCATGGGATCCGATTTCGACGTCATCTTCGATGACGACATTGCCGACCTGCGGCACTTTCGTATGCACGCCGTCTTTTGTCGTAAAGCCGAATCCGTCGGAGCCGATAACGGCAGACGGTTGAATGACGCAGCGGTTACCGATGCGGCAGTGTTCACGGACCGTGACATTCGAATAAATGACCGTATCCTCGCCGACTTCGACATATTGGCCGATATAGGTATGCGGATAGATGACGGCGCGATCGCCGATGACGACGTGGTCATCAATGACGGCAAACGGCATAATCGTGACGTCTTTACCGAGTTTGACATCCTGACCGATATGCGCCTCATTGCTGATCTCCTGCGGGATGTTGAGTTTCGGCGCAAAAAGCTCGAGAAGCTTCGCAAACGCCGCACGCGGATCATCTACGTAAAGAGCCGGTTTCGGGAATTCGCCGGCGTCTTTCGGCAGCATGACGGCCCCCGCCTGACATTCCTTCGCTTCATCAATGTGCGGCGGTACGGCAAATGTCAGGTCATGTTCACCTGCGCCCTCGATATTGTCAAGGCCGTGAATTTCGATGCTGCCGTCACCCTCGACGCGTCCGCCGACGCAG
This sequence comes from uncultured Veillonellaceae bacterium, assembly GCA_902766015.1. Taxonomy (GTDB): domain Bacteria; phylum Bacillota; class Negativicutes; order Selenomonadales; family Selenomonadaceae; genus RUG11126. The sequence continues at coordinate 11,008 of CACXCC010000034.1, read as the reverse complement.
TCGGCCAGTTCCTGCAAAGTCTTTTTCATCGTTCTCCGCTCCTTATATTACTGCAGCTTCTGAATTACATCATCCGTTACATCGATGCAGCCCGTGATTGCGACCGGCTGTTCCACCGTGCTGTCAACAACCACGTCCAATTCCTTCTGCTTCGAAATATCGGCGAGCGTCGTGTCCAGTTTCTGCTTGATCTGGATCGTGTACGACTGGTTGAGTCCGTTCAGTTTACGCTGTGCGTCAACCTGAATTTTCTGGGCCTCTTCCTGCGTTAAATTCGGATTCTGCGTCAGCTGATTTTCCGCATCCTGCTTGGCTTCGAGGATCTTTTGCTGTCCTTCGTCCGCAATAGCCTTGATCTGCGGGCTTTCCTGCATGACGCGTTCACTGTCGATATAACCGATTTTTGCCTGACCGCAGCCGCTGATGAGCGTCATGGCCATCAATGCCGCTGCGGCAAGGATTGCCGGTTTCTTATGTAACTTCATGATGTTTATCTCTTCTTTCCTTTTCCCTGTGGTACTGGTATTATCGCGGATTCCCCGATACCGTGTTGACGTCACCGGAGGTCGTTTCGTTATCGATGTCAGCCGACGCGCTGAGTTCTCCCATCGCCGTCACGAGTTCATCCGTGACATCTTCCGTCGAGACGCCGATAACCGTATAGTATTTCTGCGGCACCGTAAGCTGCAGGTCTCGCGGGAAAAATGTCGCGAGATTCTGCGACGGCGTCGCGAGGATCAAGGTGAAATGGTGGTTGATCGCCACCTTTTCCGCTTCGCCGGCGATATCATTGAGGATATGATTCTCAAGATTCAGGATTTCCTGCGTCTTGAGCTCAATTTCCCGTTTTTTGACTTCGCGGCGCTGCTCGAGCGACTGCTGCATCGCCTGCTGCTGAAGTGCCGCGGACATGGCCGCCGCATCGCGTGCCTGCGCCGCCGTCTGTTTATTCAGTGCTTCCGCCTGCTGCTGCGCTTTGACTTTGCCGGCATTTTCTTTCCACGCGGCGATCTTCGGCTTCATGACTTCATTCACATGAGACTGAATCTCGGCCTGCCACTGGCGGTAAAGTTCGGCCTGACGGGCTCCGCGTTCCTGTTTGAGTGCTTCGAGCTGGTCGAGAAGTTCCTGACGGTTCTTCTCGATCACATCTTTCGGCGTCGTCGGCGCGTACATAGCCTTTTCGTTGTCCAGACGCAGATTGATGTTCAGGATCTCATTGAGATACTCATCGTCAATCGCCTTTTTCTGGGCTTCGTAATCGGCTTTCGTCGCGGCTTCATACGAAGCGGCTTCCTGCTGCGCCGCACGTTTGAGTTCGATGCGCCCGCCGATAACGGTCTGCGCATTTTTCTGCCAAACGGAATCGTCAAACGGCTTGCTGTCAACGACCGGCGGATTGACGGTCATTTCGTCCGTTTCGTCCGCCGCATCATTTTCCCCCGGCAGGCCCTGTGCGAGATCGCGCAGATCGAGGATCATGGTTTTGCGTTCCTGCTCCAGCGCGATGAGACGGTCATAATCGGGATGTGCTTCCATGACATCTTTCAGGTTGACAATCCCGGCCTCCGCCGCAACAGGCGCAGGTTTCGGCGCATGCGTTTCCATATAGTCGCGCAGCAGCCAGCCGGAAAACGCCAAAAGCAAAATGACGACGACAGCGCCGACGCCGATCTTCTTTTGACGCTGTGACATGCGGTGTCCCGGTTCTCCGCCGGCTGTACGGGACGGTTCCTGTTCTGCCATGAACCTTCCCTCCTTATAAGTAGTACCGAGCACGTTGCCGGCTCGGTACTTCAAGGCTCACTATGACTGCCTGCTGTTTACTTGTTGATCTTCTTGAGGACATCCTGCGTAATATCCTGACCGCCGTAAACGACCGTACTCTTTTCGAGAACAACGGAGAGACCCTTGGCTTCCGCTACGCTCTTAACGGCATCTTCGATATCCTTCTGGATCGGTTCCATGAGTTCCTGGTTTTTCTGCTGGAGGCGCTGCTGCGTCTGCTGATAGTAATCGCTCTTTTCCTGGTCGCTCATGTTCGCGGATTTCGTCTCGAAATCTTTCTGAGCTTCCTGAACAGCCTGCTGCATATCCTGCTGAGCCTGCTGAACTTTCGGATCCTGACTTGCTACCTGACGATAATCAACGACACCGACATTCGAGCTGGCTGCCGAGGCAAAGCCCGTACCCGTCTGCGTCAGGGCCAGTGCAACAACCGAGCCGACGAATACGAGTGCGATCAGGACACTGACGATCTTAACCGTTTTTTTCTGTAAAGTAACCATGCTGATTTCTCCTTCTTATACAGGTCTTCCTATCACTGATAAAGCCTATTGGAAACTTGTTTCATTATATCAAAGTCTTTTCCCTTATTCAAGTCAAACCGGGCGCACCGCGTCAGAAATGGCCGATAACACGCATCCAGTTGTCATACCGATCGATGACGTATTCGAGGCTCAAAAAATCGTGCACTTTGTACCGCAGCGCCGCCTCGCTCATATGATGCCAGCCGCGATATTCGTAACGCAGCATCCAGAGCGGTGTGAGTTCCTGATACGCGGCAAAGTCAAACCGCTTTTTACGCGCGTCATAGCGGATATCACCCGAAAAACCGCGCCCGAACGTACGCCGGTAGGCGCCCTGCCAATCCCAGTCAAACTGCTGCGGCATGACGTCAAGCTGCAGGTAAAGTTCGTCGCGCTGACTCAGCATCGTACCGGCATGAAGGCGGAACACTAAGTCCTTGTTGTCTTCGTGATCTTTGCTGCTGCCGCGCCCGATATCCGTCCAGCCGTCCAGTCTTAACCGGTAACGGCTCGTATCCGAACGACTCATGACGTGAAGCCGTTCCGCGGGGGCGATCGCCACGTGTGTCTTCATGCCGAACTGACGGAAATCGGGCAGCGCATCAATACGCGAAGCAAGACTTGTTTCAAAGTCCGCTTTATGGCGCGTGACAAACGCAACAGGGACGCCGACGAGTTCATCGGCATTGTCCTGCATAAACGGGCGACGACTGAGGAGCGTCATGTTCGGCACCGTATCCGAACGCATCGAAAGATCAACCGTACGAACGACGGGAAGCTGCGGATAAAGCGTCAGCTGCACATCCGTCGTTCGGTCCGCTTTGACGTCAAAGTCGGCAATGAACTCCGGAAGGTGCATCTGCATGTACCTGTGGAGTTCCTGCTTGAGTACGCCGTTTGTCCAGTCGGACGCGGCAATCGGGAGCCCCGTAAGCGCCGCGTCAAACACGCGGTCGACGCCCTCGATGTCCCGACGTACGAGGGATTCGACTTCCGGTGACATACCGTCGACGTTGACCGTCACATGCACTTGTTGTATCGTATCATCCCACGGAACGAGCGTGACGGAAACGCGCGCCGTTTCCCCCGGCTCGATGCCGACCTGCTCGACTGTGTAGCCGACGAGCACTTTATCAAACACTTCGTGGATGACGGCCGCATCGGCGTCCGCTGACGTCAATTCCTCGTCAACGCCTCGTCCTTCGATGAGTTGCGAAGCGATCGCGGCAACACTCTTTTGCATGCGCTGCTGTACGAGGGGCGGGAGATTATCCGGAGCGGAAACGGAAGCTTCGACGGCGTCAATCCGCGCTGACGCTTCTGCCGTCAACGGCAGAACGGCCGCAAAAGCCGACATCAGGACAAAAATCGTCCGTATCCCCCGTTTCATGACGAAACGCATTTCCTTTCCCGCCTTTCCGGATCATCGGTACAAAACCGGTGCGGGCAACGCCTCGATGAAAAACAAGAGCCTGCGCCGCACCGGTTTTTGTTATCAGAACGTGCCGCCGACGCGGAAATGAACACGTCCGCCCTGCGAGCCGCGACCGTAATCGAAGCGCAGCGGGCCGATCGGCGTATTGAACGAAAGACCTGCACCGACACTGGCATGCGTATCTTCAGGCGTCAGGCCGCTGTCCCAGGCGCCGCCCCAGTCCGTAAAGAGTGCTCCCTGAACCTTCGAAACGATCGGGAAGCGGTATTCGAGGGTCGCAAGCGCCATATGATCGCCGCGGAACTGTTCTTCCCGATATCCGCGGATCGTATCCTGGCCGCCGACGCGGAACTGATTGTATTCGGAAATATCGCCGTCGCCGTAACCGTACTGTCCGCGCAGGGCAAAGACCTGTGCATGGCCGGCCTTGATGTATTTCTGACCGTCGACTTTATATTTGCGGAAGTCAAAGTCACCGCCGAACATACCGGCAACTTCTGCGGACAGGCTGACGCGGAATCCCGCAAACGGGTTGTAAATGTTGTCGCGCGTATCCGTGACATGTTCGAGCGTAATGCTGCGTGTCGTGCCGAAGTTGTCATTACGCCATTTCGCCCACTTCGGGTCCGGGCCGCTTCGATCTGTACCGTCATCATCGTGCTTGACGTAATCATCTTTACGATTCTTGAGCGTAACATAATCCGTCGAATACTCCGTGACCGGACGGCCGAATGTAATCTCGCCGCCGGAGTATTTACGCATGAAGCTCTCAATGAGATCACCGTCTGCATCGTAGTCATCGTAGGAATACGTACGGTTGTAAATCTTCAACGTGCCGACCGTCTGTTTCTGGTCGAGCCACGGACGACGATACGAGAACGTATAGCCGTGGGCATCCGAATCATCGCCGCTGTGCTCGTACGTAATGCTGACGGCATCGCCTGTGCCGCGGAAGTTCGTATCAGCCAGGCTGATCATGCCGAGCATACCGTCTTCGCTGCTGTAACCGAAACCGATACCGAACGATCCCGTGCGCTTCTCCGTAACGTCAATCTCCATGACGATCGCATTCGGGTCGACGCCCGGGTTCAGTTTGACGTTGACATCTTCGAAGAACCCGAGGTTATAGACACGCTGCATACTGCGGCGCGCAAGGTTCGTATTGAACGGCTCACCCGGTTTCTGACGCATTTCGCGCAGAATAACGCGCTCTTTCGTCTTTTCGTTACCTTTGACTTTAAAACCTTCGATTTTGCCCTCGTTGATTTTAATGAGCAGGTTGCCGTCCGGGTCGATGTTGAGATCTGAAATCTTTGCAAGAATATAACCGTCTTTACGATACTGCTCCTGAATCATGAGGACGTTTTCATGCAGTTCGCGGTTATTGAGAATTTCGCCCGGTTTAACCGTCAAATAACCGGAAAGTTTCTCTGTCGTCTCGACGGTATTCCCCGTAATTGCAACACTTTTCAAAATCGGGTTTTCGAGCACGTGATACGTCAGGACAACGCCTTCCGGCACACGTTCAAACGATGGGTAAAGATCGTAAAAATAGCCCGTCTGGTAAATGGCTTCACGGTCGCGGTTCAGTCCGTTTACCGTAAACATATCACCCGTGCGCATGGAAAGAGCCGCTTTAGCCGTTGTCTGTGTCAATTCGCCGGCACCGTCAAAGACGATGTCAACGATCGTCTGACCCTCATACTGTTTCAAGAGATCATTGATCGTCTTTTCCTCGGGACGTGTTTTGACCCACTCTGTTGTGCGGGGATCGACACTCGCTGCACCAGCTTCGGTTTTTGCGGCCGCATTGGCCTGATCTGCTTCCGCCTGCGCCGAAGCCGCGCTATCCGGGACAGATCCGGTTGCCGTTGTTTCCGGCGTCACTGAACTTTCACCTGTTGTTTCCGTTGCAGCCGTCGCTCCGTTGACAGCATTTCCGGCGGAAGCAGATGTTCCTGCCGCCGCGCCTGCGTCAGCCGCCGTTTCCGCCGCAGATGCCGTTTCGGAAACCGCCGTTTCGGAAGCTGTCGTCGTTACCGGCGCTTCAGCCGCAAATGTGATTCCGGGTAGTGCCGTGAAGCTCGTAGCCAGCGCGATCGCATAGGCCAGCGAGCGGTAATTCTGTTTCTTCAAAAGTCAAACCTCCTAAATCTGATGATTGCTGTCATTCCCGCAGCGCCTTTCCGGCGGACTGCATGAGTTTCTGTTTATCGGCGCTCGGAACGCGCGCCGTTTGAACGGGAGTCTGCTGCGGCACGGACGCCGCGGATTCTGCTGACGCAGGAGCCGGTTCTGCCGTTTTCGGCAGCGCGGAAGATTCTTCCGCACGGGTTACGGGAACCGGATTTTTCTCCGGCAAAACAGCCGGTTCTGACGTCACTGACGTTGCCGCCGGTTCCGTTTGCGCCGGCGCTGACACACGGTCAACGCTTTCCTGACGCGGAACGGCAGATGCCGATTCCGGTACGGCCTCACCCGCCTGCGGCAGCGGCAGGAGAAATGCTCCCGCGATGACGAGAGCGGCTGCTGCCGGCAAAAGTCGGCGAACCCAACGTTTGAGCCGCGCCGTACGCGGCGCTTCCTCGACACGGGAAAGTTCCGCCCGCGCGAGCATGAGTTTCAAATCTCCCTGAATGTCATTGCGGTCCTCAAGCGAGGACTCGGCTTTCCCGAGCCATCGCTGCGCCGCCCGGATATGATGCGTTTTCCGGCCGCGCTGATCGGTCACGTCATCTCCCCCTTTCACCAGATTTCTGTCATGTCCTTATAATCCCGACAAGCCAGGCCGTTCTGACATGAGAAAATCCGGCAAAAACGGTAAATATATCAAAATAATGTCGATGAATTCGGATTTCGAGTAACACTCTGCGTATTTTCTTGATTTTGCTACCAATTCTGCATAAAACGGGAAAGCATACCGCGGACACGGCGGATCCCCTTTTTCTGCAGACGGTAAACATGGGACGGACTGACCTGAAGTCCTTCGGCAAGGTCCTGCGCAGGCTGACTGTTGAGGAACATGCCCTCCAGAACCGTCCGCTCCTTTGCCGGCAGCCGTTCAAGTGCCTGATACAGGCGTCCCGTCAATTCGTGCTGCTCAGCCTGAAAGGCGACCGAAGGCCGCGGATCGGCGAGCTGCTCTTTCGGCGTCAGTTCGCCCGGTTCGCTTTCGACGTCAAGGCAGGCGATATCCGCCGCCCCTTCGCGCTGCAGGAAGTTATAGATGCGCCCGCGAATGCGATGCACGGCGTACAGGCTGAACGCAACGCCGCGTTCGTAATCGTAGCGTTCGACGGCTTCAATGAGCCCGATCGTTCCTTCTTGTACGATGTCAAAAATATCCTCGCGCCGCGAAAACGGCATCGCCTGCTTAAAGACGAGCGGCTGATACGACTCGATGAGCCGTGCGCGGGCATCTTCATCCCCTTCCGCCTTAAACCGGCGCCAGAGCCGTTGCTCCTCCTCAGGTTCAAGGAGTTTGACCCGTTTTAATTCGTCAATATAATCCTGCCACTGCATCAGCCGCTCACCTCCTTTCGGCGATTATCGTCAGAAACTGATCCGCAGGCCCGCGCCGATGATGAAGTCGCTGCCGTCACGCGCCATGCCGATTCCCATATGGTCATTGATTTCATACTGCAGGCCGATCTGATGAACCGAGTCATTGCCGCCGAGACTCTGCGTATAGCGCAGCATGACTTTGTCCGGCACGATGTACTTGCCGAGCTGGATGTTATACACATCTTCGTCATCCTGCTCTTCCTCGCCGCTTCTGCGCCGCGTAAAGAGTGAGCCGCTGCCCCGCGCGACTGTAAACGTGTCAAGATAGAGAATATCGCGTACGGAGTCCTCGATATCGGCGAGGAAACTCATCTGCAGGCCGAGCGCAAGCGCATCGCCCGCATCAAAGCCGCGTTCGCCGTTGCGGTAAGCTTCGCGCAGTGTGAGAAGCTTGATAATCTCCGTCTGACTCAGCTCCGGCTGAGACGTCAGGTTGATCTCCATGTGATTGAGCGGACCTTTGACGGCGAGCATGACCTTCGTGCTCGCGAGCTTCGTGTCTGCGTTGAACGTAATCTCCGGCAGGAACGAATCGATCTGGTTGAAGTACGCCGTACCCTCGCGGATGCGGAATACCGTCTTCAGGTACGTAAGCGTCCCGCCCGACATGACACTGACCGTTCCCGAACTCTGCGGATGACGCGTCGTCCCGCCGAAGTGTACGCCGCCCGTGAGCGTCATGTCATAAAGCGACGAACTGTAAAGGCGGACATGACGTCCGGCGTCGGCGCTGACGTCAAGTATGATATCCGGCAGTTCGCCGTCCGTATCGGGAAGTGACGGCACGGAAATCGTGCAGTCATGCAGTGTCGTGCTGCCCGTGATCTTCGGCAGGTTTAGGCCGTACCACGTACCTTCCGAAAGCGTAAACGTACCGTCGAGCGGTCCTTTGAAGAAGCTGCTCTCGACATCGAGTCCCTGCATCGAAAGGTCAAATTGATAATCCTGTAGCGTAAGGTCTTCCCACTTCGTTCCGCCGGTCACAAGGAATGTACCTTTGCCCATTTTACCAGAAAAATCGCGGACTGTCATTGCATCCCCATTAAAATTCAGGTCAAGATGCAGCGATGTAATCGGCGTCGCAAGTTGACGCAGCTTGACCGTGCCGTCCGGAATGGCAATACTGCCGTAAACAAGCGGATTATCGGCCGTGCCGCGGAGCTGCAGACTGCCCTTCATCGGTCCCTCGGCCGACTCGACGTAATGCGAAAGCGCCGGGAGCAGGGAAAGATCCGCGTTTTCGAGTGCGATCTCCATATGAATCTGTTCGTATTCGCTCCCCGGCGTCTCCTTGCGCGAAAGTGCCGAAAGCGGGATGATGCCGCTCGCCCCGGCCTGATATTTCTGTCCGTTGACCGTTTTGTCGACGGTCAATTCATCGACCTGAATCTGTCCGTTCTTCATCTGCAGACTGCTCTGCAGTGTATCAAATGTCGCGTTGTTGATACCGCCGTCATGCGCCGTAATCTGCGCACTTCCTGCCGGATTGTCCAATGTTCCGCTGACGTCAGCTGTAATATCGGCCGTACCGCTGACCGCCGTACCGATGCCGGCTGCCTTGGTAAACATCCCGAGTTCGATCGACTGCGCCGCCAGATGCAGGTCAAGAGGACCGTCAAGCGAAGCCGTTCCCGTCACGCTGACTGTACCGTTATCGCCCTGACGAGCCGTACAGGTATCCACGTTCAGCAAATGATCGCGGAGCGTCATCGCGAGCGTGACGTCATGGACGTCATATCCGCCGACCGTTCCCTTGTCCATCGAGCCGTGCAGGTCAACCGTCGGATTGTCAAGTGTTCCTCCGACCGTTGCACCGCTCGTCAAACGCCCTTGGATAAACTTATTTTTCTGGTTGAGAATCGCGCAGACCGCGTTGATATCGGCATTCTGGATGACGACGTTGCCGCCGACCGCATCCGAATTCATATTATACGAACCGACGAGGTCGTACGTCCCTTCGTTCTGGTCAAAACCGAAATTGTCAACGGAAACCACGCCGTCATGCATATTGACGAGACCGTGAACGTGGTTGACAGTCTGTCCGTTGAGTACGAGCGACGGCAGGTCGATCATACCGTTAAATGTCGGCGCATCGAGCGTGCCGCCGATTTTGCCGTCAAACGTGCCGTGGCCGCTGACTTCGTACGGGAACTTGCTCTGGAAGCGTTTCATGTCAATGTCATGGACCGCGACGACCATGTCGAGATTCGTTGCCGTGTCAATCGTACCGTTGAGGTCCATATCGACCATCGGCGAATAAATATGGAAATCCTGCAGACGCATGACACCGTCATCGATAAAATAGTCACCGTCCATGCCGGAGAGCAGGATGCCGCGGTAACTGCCGCGATAGAAGTGAATGTAGCCGACGGCGCTCGGATTGTCGAGCGTCCCCGTCAAACGGATCGTATTGTCGACATTACCCGTAATCGGCTGATCCGGCGCCACGAGCGCGGCGATATCTTCCATGCGCGCACCGATCGTGTCAATGCGCATATTGATTCGCCGATCGCCGATCAGGCCGACGGTGCCTTCGACGATCCACGTTTCTTTGCCGTCTTTTTCCATGGAGAAATTATCGACCGTAACGCCGTCAAGTCCGCCGCCCGCCTTGATGACCAGGCTGTCAAACGGCTGCTTGAAAAGTGTACCGCGGTTGGCCGAAAGGTCAAGGTCGAGATGCGGATCGCTGATATCCCCCCGAAGCGTTCCCTTGAAATCGCCGAGCCCCGTAATATCGGCCTCCGGGATGACATGACGCACCAGCGAAAGGTCAACATGGCCGCCGTAGAACGCAAAGTCCATCTGACTGCCGCTCGTAATTTTCCCTTCGACGCCGAGCGTCGTCCGGTTCGGCAGGCGCGCGCTCAAATAATCGACAGTCACGTTGTCGCCCTGAACGGCAAACGACGTACTGAGTCCTTCGATCGGCAGACCTTTATAGTTTGCATTGGCGAGCGAAGCGCTGCCGTAAGCCTGAATCGTGTTAACATCCGTTCCCGTCCCGCTGAGTCCGACGTCAAACGAAGCCAGTCCGCTGACACCGTCCAGCTGATCGGACGGAATGACGTCCGCAACGGACGTGAGATCGACACCCTGCCCCTTGAGGTGCGCCGTATACGCGAGATTCGACGCCGAAATGACGCCCTCGCCGTTTACCGTGCCGCCGAGCGTCTGCACGCTGAGATTGCTGATATACGCCGTCTGATCGGCAAAGCGGATATGCGCCGCGGCGTCCGTAAAGGAAACACCCATGACTTCGCCCGAAGGAACCTCGACATCGCCTTCGACGGACGGATTTGTTGCGGAACCCGTGACATGAGCCGTCACGGCCGCGGCGCCGGCGTAAGGAATATTCGTCAAAATCTGCGCCGGGTCAACCGCATCGGAACTGATGCGCAGATCGAGATACGGCGTCCCCGTATCGTACCAGATGCGCCCTTCGGCATGAAGCGGCTGCTCATTTGCCTTGACGTCAGCCGCAAGGATGATTTCCTGATCCGTAAAAGAAGCCTTGCCCGCAAGATCCGTGACGTCAATACCGCGCACCGTTGCCGCGCCGTCCGAAATGACGGCACTTCCTGTATAGGAGAGCATGCCCTGATGACTCAGAATCGTCATGTCAACGCTGTCTAAGTGACCGCTTACCGGCGTAATCGCCTCGGGGAGCGTCCCTTCCGGGATCAGCGGCACATAATTC
>CACXCC010000033.1 GCA_902766015.1 uncultured Veillonellaceae bacterium | reverse complement strand
GTACGATGGCTGCCGCGATCGAACAGAATCACGATGACGGCGGTATTATCTGGCCGCGCGCGATCGCGCCGTTCGAAGTCGTCGTCGTTCCCGTCAATGCGAAGAAAGACGATCAGCTCGCTTATGCCGAAGAAATCTACAACGAACTTCGCGCCGCAGGCATCGACGTTCTGCTCGATGACCGCAAAGAACGCGCCGGCGTCAAATTCAAGGACTGCGACCTCATCGGTTATCCGCTCCGTATCACGATCAGCCCGAAAACGCTCGAGGACGGCTGCATCGAGGTCAAGATCCGCAAGACGGGGGACACGATCAATTACGCCCGCGCCGATTATCTCGAAAATGTCAAGAAGATCCTCGCAACGCTCTGATTGACGCGTCAATCCTGTTACTCCCAAACACCTGCCGAATGATGGCAGGTGTTTTTTATGCTGAAAATTTTGTATCCCCCACCCCGGCTTGTGGGGTTGTGCTTTGAACCATATAATAAAAGTATATTTATGTAAAACAATGCAAAGAAGGTGACGGAATTTGACAAAAGGAGTATTAGGACGCCAAATCGTGAAGAACCTGCTGGTTTTTCTGGTTGCGATGTTCATTTTGTCATTCGCCGTCTTTTTTATTGCGTCGTATGCGCCGGGCGATCCGCTGCAGTCCTTTTACGGGGAACGCGTCGAGCAGATGAGTGCGGAAGAGCATGAAGCCGCGCGTCACCGGCTCGGGCTTGACGGACCGGTTTACGTGCAGTACGGACATTGGCTCGCCAATGCGGCCACGGGGGATTTCGGCCTGTCGTTTAAGTACAAGGAACCGGCCATTGACGTCATTCAGGCGTTCATCGGCAACACACTGCTTTTGGGCGGCGTTTCGTATCTCCTCGTTTTTCTGTTAGCGACTGTACTCGCACTTTGTTGCGCCATGTACGAAGGGACAAAAATCGACCGGGCGATTGCACATGTCGGTACGATTCTCTATTATCTGCCGGGATTTTGGATCGGCCTCGTGCTTCTCCTCATCTTTAATGTCAATCTCGGCTGGCTGCCGGGAAGCGGTGCGTACAGTCCGGGCCATGCAGGAGATATTCTCGACCGGCTCGAACATATCATTTTGCCGGTTATCGTCATGATTATCGGTCACCTTTGGTATTACACTTATATGATCCGCAACAAACTCGTCGAGGAAGCGCGTCAGGATTACGTCCTGCTCGCGAAGACGAAAGGCTTGACGCGGATGCAGGTTGCCGTTCGTCACTGCCTCAAAAATACGGCGCCGACCATTGTCAGCATTATGGCGATTTCCGTCAATCATATTCTCGGCGGTACGTATGTTGTCGAAGCCGTGTTCTCGTATCCGGGACTCGGCAAACTCGCGATTGACAGTGCGAAATACCATGATTATAACCTTTTGATGCTCATCGTGCTGTTGACGGGCGCGTTCATTATTTTCTCCGGTTTGCTTGCGCAGACGATTAACGCGTGGATCGATCCGCGCCTGAAGGTGAAAGGGGGCGGCACGTCATGGACGATACGTCAGCTTTTCGGCCGGTAGGAAAACGCGCGGTCGAAGCCGTACCGGTCAAACATCGACGTCAGCCGGGGGCGCACGGGATCCCCGTGATTTCGTGCCTGTTGCTCGCAATTATCGTCCTCGGGTGCGTTTTTGCCCCGGTGCTTGCCAATCATGATCCGACGATGTTTTATCTCGATCACCTGAACAAAGCCCCGGACAGTGCATTCTATTTCGGAACGGATTCCTTGGGACGCGATATTTACTCGATTATTTGGTACGGAGGCCGTATTTCTCTTACGGTCGGCGTACTTTCCATGGCGATTGCGACGGCGATCGGACTGCTTTACGGCTGCATCAGCGGCATGGGAACAGACACGATGGACAACGTCATGATGCGAACGGCGGAGCTCATCAGCAGTATTCCGTCAATCCTTCTGATGCTTTTGCTGCTCGCGATTCTTGACAGTCCGTCTGTCGTGACGCTTTCGATTGTCATCGGTGTGACACAATGGATGAATCTCGCGCGTATGACGCGCACGGAGATTCGTCAGATTCGCAGTTCCGATTACATCCTCGCGGCGCGGGCGATGGGGGCGACATTCCCGCATATTCTGCGTCATCATCTTTTGCCGAATGTACTCTCGCCGCTCCTCTTTATGATTATTTCACTTATCGGTACGGCAATGACGACGGAGGCGACACTCAGTTTCCTCGGTATCGGCCTGCCGGTTGAAATCGTGTCCTGGGGCACGATGCTTTCGCTTTCGAGCCGTGCGCTGCTGACGAATTCGTGGTGGATTATCTGTATCCCCGGATTCTTCCTCGTCGCGACGTTGACGGCGATTACCCGAGTCGGTCATGCACTGCGTCACCATGCGGTACGCAGCGCCAGTAATTTATAATGTACTTCTTAAGGAGGTTTTTTCATGTCAAAGAAACTGCTTCGTTTGATGACGGCAGTCTGCCTGATCGCTATGGCCTGCTTTGTTTTTACGGGCTGCGGATCGGACAACAAGTCTGCGGGTTCCGGTGATGCCAAAGGGAAAGTCCTGACGTATGCAAGCCCGGACTACACGACGATCAACTCGATCCTCAACACGCACGATGAACTCCCGGATATTATTTTCTCCGGCCTCATGAAGTATGACGGCAAAGGCAATCCGGTCCCGGATCTCGCGACGTCGTACGATTTCGATCAGGCGTCCAATACCTATACGTTCCATCTGCGCGAAGGCGTCAAATGGCATGACGGCCAGGCCTTCACGTCAAAAGACGTCAAGTTCACGCTCGACACGCTGACGCAGAACAAGGACCTCGAAGCTTCAATCCGCGATAACTATAAGGAAATCAGCTCGGTTGAGACGCCGGACGACAAAACCGTTGTCATTCATCTCTCCCAGCCGAATGCCGCAATGCTCAACTATCTGACGATCGGCATCCTGCCGGAGCATCTTCTCGCCGGCAAAGACATCATGACGGATTCGTTCAACCAGAACCCGGTCGGCACGGGCCGTTATAAATTCGTCAGCTGGGATAAAGGTCAGTCGATCACGGTCGAGAAAAACACGGATTACTACGATAAAGTCCCGAACATCGACAAAATCGTCTTCAAAGTCATTCAGGACGAGAACGCCAAGGCCGCTCAGGTCAAATCCGGCGGTGTCGATCTCGCATGGCTGAATGCCGAGAACGCGAAGTCGTTCCGCGACAACAAGGATTTCATGGTTTATGACTTCAAAACGGCGGATTACCGTGCGATCGCTCCGAACTTCAACGCACCGTTCTGGCAGAAACATCCGGAACTCGTACCGGTTATCGGCTATGCGATCGACAAACAGGCCATCGTCAACAGCGTTTTGACGGGACAGGGCGAAGTTGCGTACAGCCCGCTCCAGATGAACAAAGAGTACAATAACCCGAATATCGAAAAACGCGATTTCAACAAAGACGTCTTCAAACAGAAAGTCGAAGCACTCGGCTGGAAACTCGGCAGTGACGGCATCTATGAGAAAGACGGCGAAAAACTCGCGTTCAGCGTTGACACGCGTGAGTATGAGACGGAGCGCGTCGATATTGCTAAAGTCGTTTCGAGTCAGCTTAAAGAAGTCGGCGTTGACATGAAAGTCAATATCGTACCGAAACTGAACTGGAAGAGCCTCGAATGCTTCCTCATCGGTAACGCCGCTCCGTTTGATCCGGATAACGGCACGTATGACCTGTTCTATACGAATGCCAGCGGCAACTACACGCATTACAGCCGTCCGGAAGTTGACGCAGCCCTCGCGAAAGCCCGTGCTACGTACAACAAGGATGAACGGAAAGCCGATTACAATGAGTTCCAGAAACTCTGGGCTGAGCATCCGGCTTATATCATGATCGCATATCTCGACGGCAATTACGTTGCCAACAAGAAAGTCACCGGCCTTGACACGCAGCGCATCCTCGGACATCATGCCGTCGGCGTTATGTGGAACATTGAGGACTGGGATATTAAATAATGGAACCGAAACCGCTCGAAATTGACAATCTGGAATTGAGTTTTACGACGCCGTACGGCGAAGTAAAGGCCGTGCGCGGCGTTTCGCTGACGCTCGAGCCGGGAGAAATCCTCGTGCTCGCCGGCGAATCAGGTTGCGGCAAATCCGTACTTTGCAAATCGGTACTGAAACTTTTACCGCGCTATGCACGGATTAAAAGCGGCAGTATCCGGCTGTGCGGGCGTGACATCACGCACGCATCCGAGGCGGAAATGACAAAAATCCGCGGCACAGAGGCCGCAATGGTCTTTCAAAATCCGCTGACGACGCTGATGCCGTCCATGACGATCGGCGCACAGATCCGTGAAGCTTTGCGGAGGCGTCATTTGACGCCGGAGGAAGAGGAGGCGGAGTCAATCCGTCTGCTCGAATCCGTCGGCATTACGGAAGCGCGTCAACGTCTTTCGCAGCTGCCTTTGGCTTTTTCGGGCGGGATGCGTCAACGCTGTGCTCTCGCGATTGCACTTGCGGCACAGCCGAAGGTTCTCCTGGCGGATGAACCGACCACAGCGCTTGACGGAACAATTCAGATTCAGATCCTTGACCGCTTGAAGAAACTGCGCGATGAGCGGGGACTCAGCATCCTGCTCGTGACGCACGATCTCGGCGTTGCGGCGCATATCGCGGACCGCGTCGGGATCCTTTATGCGGGACGGCTTGTTGAAATCGGCACGGCGGAGGAAATCTTCTACGATCCGCGTCATCCGTATACGTGGGGACTGCTCTCGTCCCTTCCGGCTGCGGCGCGGGGGAAACGTCTGACACCGATTGACGGAATGCCGCCCGATCTGCTCGCACCGCCTCCGGGTGATGCGTTTGCAAGCCGCAATCCTTATGCGATTGCCATTGACTATGAAAAACAGCCGCCGCTTTTTGACGTCAGCTCGACGCATAAAGCCGCGACATGGCTGCTCGATCCGCGGGCGCCGAAGATAACTCCGCCGGAATCGGCCCGGATTGAGCCGTTTGACTCGACGAAGTCGTAACCGCGGTGCAGCCGTTTTGGAGGAATACTCATGGATGAATTGCTGCGCGTCGATGACGCGAGTTTGACCTTTACCTTGCCGGACGGCACGAAACTGCCCGTGTTACGGGATGTCAGTTTCTCCATGCAGGAAGGCGAATGTGTCGGACTCATCGGCGAATCGGGCTGCGGCAAATCGACACTCGCGCGTCTTGTGCTCGGACTTTACGAACCGGACACGGGGCGTGTAAGCCGATCGTGCGGGACGCGGGATATGCATATGATCTTTCAGGATGCCGACGGGGCACTCGACCCGCGCATGACGGCGCGGGAAATCCTACGCGAAGCCGCAGGGCTTGCCCGCCGTAAGATTGCCCGCTGTGATGAGGATGCGGTGTTTTCCCGCCTCATGGAACAGACGGGACTGCGCCCGTACTACCTCGATTCCTATCCCGGCGAGCTCTCCGGAGGTCAGCGTCAGCGCATCGCGATTGCGCGCTGTCTCATCGCGCGGCCGAAACTCATCCTCGCCGACGAACCCGTCGCGGCACTCGATGTCTCGATTCAGGCGCAGATTATCAATCTGCTCACGGATCTGCAGGCTGAGTACCACTTTGCGATGTTATTTATCGCGCACGACCTCGCTGTCGTTCGCCATTTGTGTAAGCGCATCCTCGTGATGTATCGCGGCCGTCTCGTTGAGACGGGAACGGCCGAAGATATCTTCGAGCATGCGGCACATCCATATACCAGGCTTCTCCTCGCGTCAATTCTGCGTCCGGATCCGCGCTATGAGCGCGCAAAAGTCCTGCCGCCGTACGATGCGGAGCAGTTCAGCAGGGGTTCCGCGCTCTCGGAACTTACCCCGGGACATTTTGTCCGACGCTGAAGAATACATATTTATCTCCTTGAAACAGCCGCCCGGGCTTCCCACCGGGCGGCTGTATTTATTTTGCGTTATAGAGAAACAGCCCGCCTCGGCGTAATGCCTCGGCGGGCTGTTCTGTCATATCGTAAGAGGTTATGGGCGATTAATTACTGCGAGTCCGGTCAATGGCATTGACGTCTTGTATCTGCTACAATAAGAGCAGCAGATATGTTGAATTCAATAACTTGTATTGCTGTTTCACGAAAACTCTATATGTGATCCGGTGATACGAGCGGGGTGATACAGAAAGGATCGTTGTCATGAGCAACATGGATCAGGAAATCAAAGATCTCGCGTCAAAACTGGAACCGGAGATCGTGGCATGTCGCCGCGATTTGCACAAACATCCGGAACTCGGCTGGACGGAATTCCGTACGGCAAGCATCGTTATCGAGAAACTGCGCGAACTCGGCTATGAACTGCATTTCGGTGACGAAGTCGTCAAAGCCGATGAGCAGATGGGCGTTCCGTCCGAGGAAATTCTCGAGGCTTGTCAGAAACGCGCGGTTGATGAAGGTGCCGATCCGGAACTCGTTGCCAGGATGGCAGGCGGACGCACCGGTGTTGTCGGTATACTTGACACGAAAAAACCGGGCAAGACCGTTGCCTTGCGTTTTGACATGGACTGTCTGCCGCTCGATGAAGTTCAGGATGAAAAACATCGTCCGTACCGCGAAGGTTTCACGTCCGTCCACGAACATTGCATGCATGCGTGCGGACATGACGGTCATACGACGGCAGGACTTGCCGTTGCAACGATTCTCGCGTCACTCAAAGACCGCTTGACGGGTCGCGTCAAACTCATTTTCCAGCCGGGTGAAGAAGGCGTACGCGGTGCGCGCGCGATGGCCGCAGCCGGTGTCGTCGACGATGTCGATTATTTCCTGGCTTCGCATATCATGATGCCGCGGACGGGGACGTTGGGCTATGACGTGGGCGGATTTATGGCGACGACGAAATTTGACATTGACTATACAGGCGTTCCGGCTCATGCCGGCAGTGATCCGGAGCAGGGGAAAAACGCCTTGCTCGCGGCTGTCAACGCAACGGAAAACATGCAGGCGATTTCGCGTCACAGCGGCGGTGAAACGCGGATTAATGTCGGCGTACTGAACGCCGGCACGGGGCGGAACGTCATTCCGGAATTCGCACACATGGAAGTCGAAACGCGCGGTGAAACGACGGAACTCAACGAGTATATGTTCAACCGGGCGAAAACGATCGCCGAAGCAGCGGCAGCAATGTTTGACGTCAAAATGAAGCTGACCCTGACGGGCGGTGCTGCTGCGGGAAACAATACGCCGGAACTGTCACAGCGCGCCAAATCGGTTGCCGAACGCCTCGGTACGTTTGACACGTATCAGTCAATGTCCGATATGGGTGGGAGTGAAGACTGCTCGTACTTCATGGAACGCGTCCAAAAGCACGGCGGTCAGGCGGCCTACCTCGTCATCGGCGGTTCGCAGACAGCCGGAAACCATAATTGCTATTTTGACTTTGACGAACACGCGCTGGTCCTCGACGCGGGACTGTTGTCGGCATTGACGTGCGATTTGCTGTCCGAGTAACAAACATCATACAGAGTAACTGCTATCGAAATTCGGTAGCAGTTTTTTTATGCCCAAATATCGGGAGTTCGGTGTTTGTTCGTACAAACAGGCTGTTTGTCTTGCAGGGGGGACATTTATAGAATTCTTAAAGGGTACTACATAAATGAAGCGATTAAGGAGTCAGGACATTGTTTGCCACCATCCAGAACCTTTACAAATATAAATCATATTATACGTCATCTTCATTGACGCTTGTTCTGGTTTTCTATAAAAGGGAATTAACAAAAGAAGTGGGGTGATTGGATGCTGGAACGTTTTCGGATCGAGGGATTCAAGAAGTTTGATTTGTTGGAACTGCCCGATTTGGATCGGATGAATATTATCGTCGGTATTAATGACGCCGGGAAGACTTCATTGCTGGAAGCATTGCTTACTTTCGCCTGTGGTACGTATTTCTTACCGTTGCAGGATATGATCAATGCTCACCGCGTGGAACCGGCGTCGATAATGGGGTTGATAGATGGTAATCCGAATATGATCGCAGAGGGATTGGCCTGTTGTTTTCATAATTACCGTCATAAGAGCCGGCTTGAATATCAGGTGCTCGGGCGTATTGACGGCGGGGCAGATATTTGTGTCAGACATTCGTTTCGCCCGGGGGCGGCGATCGCAGATATGTTGTCTCTCGCGTCGTCCGGCAGAACGGCTAAGACGGATCGTCCGTTATACCAAAATTATCAGGGAGTGACGGGCGGAGCTTTAATGATATCCTGATGCATCGGTATGAACGGGTTAATCGGCAGGCGTTTTCGAAATTCAGCCGGGAAGGGCGTTTGCCGATATCTGCAGGGATTTGAATGAGTCGTTCCCGGAACTTCATGTCAAGTCAATCGAGAATATCCCGTATGAGGACGGATCCGAGGCGCCGATTTCGTTGCGTCTGGAAAACGGCGAATTGATGCCGCTGTTTACGTTCGGAGATGGTGTACGGCGCTGGTTCACGATTCTCGGGAATATGGCTTTGGCGCGTAACGGGATGCAATGTATCGAGGAATTTGACGTCACGTTCCACCGTGATGTGCAGAAGCAGTTAGCGCGGAATATGTATCGTTATTCGGAGCGGTATGGTACGCAGCTCTTTATGACGACTCATAATGTTAAGATGTTGAATAATTTCCTGCGGGCGCTGCAGAAGGAGAATCCGGATTCCAATTCGGGAAGTTATGAGTTCAATGGATTGGACAGAGTATCGTGATGTCAGAGAGACGTTTCAACGGCTGGAGCAGGAAAAATCGATAAAGCCTGGAATAGATAAGACTCATCATCGGCAGGAAATGCTGAACACGAGGCGAGTAAGATGTGTGACGCAATGGAACTGATAAAAAAGCCCCCGCAAGGGCTTTTTCATTTGTCATCATACATATCAGCCAGCGTAATCGCTTTTACCGTTCCGTTATCTCGTTGCTCAAGTACCCAGTCGGAAAATCCGCTTTTTGCGAAGAGCAGATACTGGATGACGCGGTAGCGGCGGTCGATGAGGCCTTGACGTTCAACGAGTCGGTCAAAAACGGATTTGTCGAGACTTTCGTTGCGGAATTTACATTCGCCGATGACGGCGGTTTTTTGGATGGGATCGAGGCCGACTACGTCGATATCGGTTTCTTCCCGTTTGGCGGGATCGGTTCCCCACCATTTGCCGACGCGTGTGACGAGACAGGCGAGCTGTCCTTCGAGGCCGGCTTCGAGGGTGTAGGCACGGCATATATCTTCAAAAACGTTTCCCATGTAGTCGGAGAGGCGCGGTTTGACGATATGTTGATAATAGACGTCGCCGCGGTGCAGTTCGATCGCGTCAACGGCATCGGGGACGAATTGATACCAGAATCGGAACATGTGGTCAGCCAGGATATACCGGTTCTTTTTTTTATTGCCTTCGTCGGTGATGGCGAGTTCTTTTTTGAGGATGCCGGTTTTGATGAGATTGCGGGCGGCGTGGTTGACCGTTGACGCGTCAAGGTGCGTCAGGTCGGCGATTTCGGCGAGTTTTGTCCGCCCGGCTG
>CACXCC010000032.1 GCA_902766015.1 uncultured Veillonellaceae bacterium | reverse complement strand
CAGCGGTTTGACGTCAAGGAAGAGATTGACGAGCTTCTGCTCCGGCAGTTCCTGCGGGATACAACGCAACAAAAAATCGTGCTCGGTAATTGGCTTGGAATATTCATTATGCGTTTTAAAGTAAAAAGATAGCTTCTTCATCGTCTCAATCCCTCAGCCTATTCTTTGCAGCGGCGATCAGATCTCGACCAGTTCCTCGGATGCATGAATCAGATCACTGCGATCCAAGGGAAGTCTGCCTCCGTCACCAGCCGCCGTTGCCTTCAGCAGTTCCGCAAACGCATAAGAACGCGTACGCACCGGCGTATGTCTTACGCGTGCAATCAGCTTGCCCATTTCCTTGAGGCAAAGCTTATCCGGATAGCCAAGGCGCAGGTAGAGACTGCAGCGTTCGGATGTAAAGCCGCATTTGATGATATCGCGGATGCCTTCGTCTTCGACCGTATCGTCGAAACTGCCGCGGAACGCCATGAGCGCATCGATCATCGACTGTGCCTCGATCATCGGACTCGTGCTGTTTTTCGCGCGGACGAGATAGTTAAACGCCATCTGCAGATAGGCAAGGGTTTCCGACTTGATCGTTTCGCGGAGCGTCATGCCGTTGCCGAGCATGTGGTCTGCCGCGGTATAGAGGGAGTCCGGGTTCGTTTCGTCAAACATGAAGTTCCGGATAAAGTCCTCGTTATCTTTGTAGATATTCGGTACGGCCAACTGATCGCAGATCTGGCGATGGTCAACCGGCTGACCGTCAATCGTCTGGTCGTAATAGTTCATCAGAAAATGCAAGGTTGTATTTACGCGCTCGGCGTACCGCCCCATCCAGTACAAGCGGTCAATTTTGCTTAATGTGAGAGCACCCATGTATCTTTAAATCCTCCTCCCTGAGACGAGTTGACAATAAAGCTTGACGGGTTGCGCGAGAAACGCGTCAGTCCGCACGGCCATACTGTCGTTTCCTCGCCCGAAACGACGAACGCACGCAGATCGGCTTTACGATTGACGACCGTATCGCCTTCCATGATCGGCAGATCTTCGAAGTCGACGACCTCCTGCGAAATGAAGCGGCGCGGTTCCTGACGCAGTTTTGCCTTGAAGGATTCCTTCTGCTCCGGCGACAGGCTGTTGCCGAAAACAACGCCGTAACCGCCGGCTTCCGCGACGTCCTTGACGACGAGTTTGTCGAGGTTTTCGAGCGTATAATCGAGGTCTTCCTTGTAGAAGGGCAGATACGTCGGTGCGTTATGGAGAATCGGCTCCTGATCGAGATAATAACGGATCATCTTCGGTACGAAGTAATAGATACCTTTATCGTCAGCGACGCCGTTGCCCGGGGTATTCATGATCGCGACATTGCCGGCGCGGTACGAAGCCATAATGTTCGGCACGCCGATGACAGATTCCGGCTTGAATGTCAGCGGATCGAGATAATCGTCACTGAGACGACGATAAATAGCGCCGACGCGGACCGGACCGTTATTGCCGCGGTAATAAACGCGATTGTCCTCGACATAGAGGTCCATGCTTTCGGCGAGGACTGCATCGGACTGTTCGGCCAGATACGAATGTTCAAAATAGGCGGAATTATAACGTCCCGGTGTCAGGATGACATTGATACCGCCGCGATTGACATAATCCATGGCGTCTTTTAACAACTTGCCGTAATTGCGGTTATCAAGGATCGCCCGTTCACGGAACGTCTGAGGACAGCAGCGGCGGCAAAGCATACGCGCGATCAGCGGATAGGAAGCGCCCGAAGGAATACGCAGGTTATCCTCAAGGATGTACCACGTACCGTTTTTGCCTTTGACGAGGTCGATACCGGAAATATGGCTGAAAATCCCCATCGGCGGCTTGATGCCCTCACACTGGGCGAGATAGCCCGGCGAACGGTAAACGAACTCGGCCGGCACGACATTGTCGCGGATAATCTGTTTTTTGTCGTAGATATCGGCAAGGAACAGATTGAGCGCGTCAACGCGCTGTTTCAGGCCCTTTTCGAGATCGACGAATTCTTCCGCCGTGATAATACGCGGAATCGGATCGAACGGGAAAAGCCGTTCATTGTAAATACCATTTTTGTAGATACCGAATTTTACGCCATACCGGGCCATCTGCGTGTTAATCACGTGAACGTGATCCTGCAGTTCTGTCAACCCCATATGCATCACCCTTCCTATTCCCTTCTAACACCAAATAAAAAAAGGGCAGGGCAGTTGCGCTGTAATCGGCGCCATTGCCCTGCCCGTTGCTTCCAACGGATAAGATATATCCTGTTTGACTTTATCAGTATAGCGGATTTTATCGGTTTTGTCAATCGTTTCCTGTACTTGTGTACATGTATCCACGAATGACTGCTGCCGTACGAATCATGCCGGACGCGTTCAACGGTTGACGTCAGCGTAAGCTTCGTCTGTCACGGGCTCAAGCCACTCGTTGGACGTTTCCTCACCGTCAACGTCAAATGCGAGATGCGCAAACCAATGGTCTGCGGCCGCGCCGTGCCAGTGTTTGACATTCGCGGGGATATTTACGACCGTTCCCGGCGTCATCTCGACCGGTTTTTCTCCCCACGCCTGATACCAACCGCGTCCGCCGACGCAGATGAGGATCTGTCCTCCGCCGGACTTTGCGTGATGGATATGCCAGTTGTTGCGACAGCCCGGTTCGAACGTGACGTTAAATATACCGACCTGCTGCGTCGATACCGGTGCGAGATAGCTTTGACCGATAAAATATTTGCCGTACGGGTTCGGTTCGCCGATCGGGAACATGAGCTCCCGCTGAAACGCCTCTTTTGCCGTCGCGGCTTCCTTCTCTGGCGTCCAGACGTCTTTTGCCAGATTGAAAACGGCCCATGCTTTCGGCCATCCCGCGTAAAACGCCACATGCGTTACGGCAGCGGCGATTTCTTCGCGCGTCACGCCGTGTGCTTTCGCATTTTCGAGATGATAGCGCAACGACGAATCCGTAATCCCCTGCGCCATGAGCGCGACGACCGTCAACAAACAGCGCTCCTTGACGCTGATTCCCGGGAGATTCCAGTTCTCGCCGAACAATACATCATCATTAAAATGCGCGAACGCCGGCGCGAATTCGCCGAGCGCTTTGCGTCCTGCCGTCTGGACAATCTTTTTTTCCGTCATGTCAATCACCTTTCTTCATGTCGTTCACCGCGGGGATCCGACCTCCCGGAATGCGACGGTATCGTTACGTTGATGTTATTAATTTCATCATACTACGCACTGACTCGAATGTCGAATGCTTCTTATTGAGCCCTTATTCATGCTCATTAAGCATTATTTAACGGTTGATGTTCGTATTTCTATTTATCCGCTTTCTGTT
>CACXCC010000031.1 GCA_902766015.1 uncultured Veillonellaceae bacterium | reverse complement strand
TTCCATGTCAGCGCGCGTGCACTCGCTGCGTCAACGTTGAACATTTTCGGTGACCATCAGGATGTTCTCGCGGCACGTCAGACGGGGTGCGCGATGCTCGCCGAGGCAAGCGTTCAGGAAGTCATGGACCTTTCGGCTGTTGCACATCTCGTTGCCATCAAAGGCCGCGTTCCGTTCATCAACTTCTTTGACGGTTTCCGTACGTCGCATGAGATCCAGAAAATCGAAACGATCAGCTTTGACGATCTCGGCAAAATCCTCGACTGGGATGCCGTTCAGGCGTTCCGCAAACGCGCATTGACGCCGGATCATCCGGTTCTTCGCGGTACGGCTCAGAATCCGGATGTTTATTTCCAGGCACGCGAAGCCGTCAACCCGTACTATGAAGCTCTGCCGAAACTTGTTGACGAAGCGATGGCCGATCTCAGCAAAATCACGGGCCGTGAGTATCATCCGTTCAATTATTACGGTGCTCCGGATGCGGAACGCGTCATTATCGCGATGGGTTCCGTTTGCCAGACGGCGCAGGAAGTTGTCGATTACCTCAACGCACACGGCGAAAAGACCGGTCTTCTGGCCGTTCATCTCTATCGTCCGTTCTCTGCGGAGTATTTCTTCAAATATCTGCCGAAAACGATCAAAAAAGTCGCCGTTCTTGACCGCACGAAAGAGCCGGGCGCCTTCGGCGATCCGCTGTATCTTGACGTCAAAGCCGCTTATTACGGTTCCGGACTGAGTCCGGCCATTGTCGGCGGACGTTACGGTCTCGGCGGCAAAGATACGACGCCAGATCAGATTTTCGGCGTATTTGAAAACCTCAAAGCCGACAAGCCGCAGGACGGTTTCACGATCGGCATTGACGATGACCTGACGCACACGAGCTTAGCGCCGGTCGGCGGTGACATTGACCTGACGCCGGAAGGAACGACGGCCTGCAAATTCTGGGGCCTCGGCTCTGATGGTACGGTCGGCGCAAACAAGAGCGCGATCAAAATCATCGGCGATAAAACGGATATGTACGCACAGGCCTATTTCGCCTATGACTCCAAAAAATCGGGCGGTATCACGATGAGTCATCTGCGTTTCGGTAAATCCCCGATCCGCAGCCCGTATCTCGTCACAAACGCCAACTTTATTTCCTGCTCGCAGCAGTCGTATGTCACGAAATACGATCTGCTCGCCGGACTCAAAAAAGGCGGCACGTTCCTGCTCAATACGATTTGGAGCGACGAGGAACTCAGCCAGCATTTACCGGCGGCCATGAAACGCTACATTGCGAAAAATGACATCAATTTCTATACGGTCAATGCCGTTGAAATCGCCCGCGGTCTCGGACTCGGCGGCCGTTTCAACATGGTTATGCAGGCCGGTTTCTTCAAACTCGCGGATATTATCCCGATTGACACGGCCGTCAAATACCTGAAAGACGCGGTTGTCACGGCTTACGGCCGTAAAGGCGAAAAAGTCGTCAACATGAACCACGGCGCGATCGATCAGGGTATTGCATCCCTGCATAAAGTCAACGTCCCGGCCGATTGGGCTGACGCGAAGGACGAAGTGAAGGAAAGCGGCAACAAGCCGGCATTCATCACGGAGATCCAGGAAGTCATGAACCGCCAGGAAGGTGACAAACTCACGGTTTCGCAGTTTGCGCCGATGGCAGACGGTACGTTCCCGCTCGGCGGAGCCGCTTATGAAAAACGCGGCACGGCGATCAGCGTCCCGGCTTGGGATTCGACGAAATGCATCGGCTGCAATAAGTGTTCGTTTGTCTGCCCGCATGCGACGATTCGTCCGTCTCTCTTGACGGAAGAGGAGGTCGCGGCGGCTCCGGCAGGATTCCCGACGACGGATTCGAAGATTGCCAAAGGCATGAAACTCGCCGTTGTTGTTTCGACGCTCGACTGCCTCGGCTGCGGCAACTGCGCTCAGGTCTGCCCGGTCAAAGCTCTCGAGATGAAACCGCTTGACGATGAAAATCGTGCGCGTCAGGCGTACTTCGATTATGCCGTTGACGAGTCAAAAGTGGCTCCGAAGAAGACGGTTATGAAGAAATCGACGGTTGTCGGTTCGCAGTTCGAAAAACCGCTCTTCGAATTCTCCGGTGCATGCGCCGGTTGCGGCGAGACTCCGTATGCAAAACTCATTACCCAGCTTTACGGCGATCGTATGATGATTGCCAATGCAACGGGATGCTCCTCGATTTGGGGCGGAAGTGCTCCGGCAATGCCGTATACGACGAATCGTTTCGGTCACGGCCCGGCTTGGGGTAACTCGCTCTTCGAGGATAACGCGGAATACGGTCTCGGCATGTTCCTAGGTGTCAAAGCCATCCGTGATTCGCTCGCCGAACGCATGCAGGCATTCGTCGAAGCCGGCAAAGGTTCCGAAGCATTGCGCGCAGCGATGCAGGATTGGATTGACCACAAAGATCAGGGCGAAGGCACGCGTGACCGTGCAAATCAGTTGACGGCTCTTGTTGAAGCCGAAAAAGACAGCGAAAGCGACCTGAAGAGCATTGCGGCTGAGGAAGAATACTTCGTCAAACGTTCGCAGTGGATCTTCGGCGGCGACGGCTGGGCATACGATATCGGATACGGCGGACTGGATCATGTCCTCGCATCCGGTGAAGATGTCAACGTCTTTGTCTTTGACACGGAAGTTTACTCCAACACGGGCGGCCAGGCTTCGAAGGCTACGCCGGCTGCTGCGATTGCGGAATTCGCCGCAACGGGCAAGAAGACGAAGAAAAAGGACCTCGGCCTCATGCAGATGTCCTACGGCTATGTCTATGTCGCTCAGGTCAACATGGGCGCCGATCAGAATCAGCTCCTCAAAGCGATCACGGAAGCCGAGGCTTATCCGGGACCGTCTCTCATCATTGCGTATTCGCCGTGCATCAACCACGGTATCCGCAAAGGTATGGGATGCTCGCAGCTCGAAGGCAAACTCGCCGTACAGTGCGGTTATTGGGCAAATTACCGTTATAACCCGCAGCTCGTCGGCACGGGCAAGAACCCGTTCACGCTTGACTCGAAGCAGCCGGATTTCGAGAAGTTCCAGGAGTTCCTGATGGGCGAAAACCGTTACATCAACCTGAAACGCAACTATCCGGAAGCTGCCGATGCGCTCTTTGCGAAGACGCGTCATGATGCAGAGACTCGTTATGAGACGTATAAGAAACTCGCCGGCAAATAATCGTTGCTGACGTTTTACGGAGAACAGGACGGTTCCTTCGGGAACTGTCCTGTTTTTTTGTCCTCATTCGCTCGACATGGTATAATAAGGCATAGATTTTATGTGAGGTGATTATATGGAAGTCAATGCGATGGTACATGGCTTTTGCTTACTCAAAAAGGATTATGTGAAAGAAGCGGCATCGACCGCTTATCTGTTTCGCCACGAGAAGAGCGGGGCGCGCCTGCTCTTTTTGGCCAATGACGATGACAATAAGGTGTTTTCCATTTCGTTCCGCACGCCGCCGTTTGACGATACGGGCGTTGCACACATCGTCGAGCATTCGACGCTCTGCGGCTCGCGCAAATATCCGCTGAAAGAACCGTTTGTCGAGCTCGTCAAGGGCTCGCTCAATACGTTCCTCAACGCGATGACATATCCGGACAAGACGATGTATCCGGTGGCAAGCCGCAATGCGAAGGATTTCCGCAACCTGATGGATGTGTATCTCGATGCCGTTTTTTATCCGTCGATGCGCGAAAATCCGCAGGTGCTCATGCAGGAAGGCTGGCATTACGAGATCACGAATCCGGAAGAACCGCTTCGTTACAGCGGTGTCGTTTACAATGAGATGAAAGGCGCTTTTTCCGCGCCGGACGATGTACTCGAAAGCCGCATCATGCATGCGCTTTACCCGGATACGACGTATCAGTACGAATCGGGCGGCGATCCCGCGGCGATTCCGCAGCTCACGCAGGAAAAGTTTATCGCGTTCCACAGCCGTTATTATCATCCGTCCAACAGCTACATCTATCTTTACGGCGACCTTGACATGGATGAGACGCTCGCGTATCTTGACGGCGAATATCTCTCGCATTTTGACAAGATCACGGTCGATTCCGAAGTGCAGTTCCAGCCGCCGTTTACGGGACTGAAACGCGTCCATGAGTATTATCCCGTCAGCCCGGACGAGGAGACGAAGGACAAAACATTCCTCGCACTCAACTGGGTGACGGGCGAAGCCGTGGACAAAAAGACGATGCTCGGCCTCGAAATCCTCGAACACGCCCTGCTGCGCACGCAGGCGGCTCCACTCCGAAAAGCGCTCGTTGACGCGCATCTCGGTAAAGACGTTGACTCAAATTTCGAGGAAAATCTGCGTCAGCCGTATTTTGAGATCGTCGTCAATAATGCAGAGCCGGACCGTGCACAGGCATTTTATGACTTGACCATGGCGACGCTCAAAAAACTGGCGGATGAAGGCATTGACCGCGAGCTCATGGAAGCATCGCTCAACCTGCTCGAGTTCCGTCTGCGTGAATCGGATTTCGGCTCGGCGCCGAAAGGTCTGATTTACGGTATCCGCATCATGAAGAGCTGGCTCTATGACGGCGATCCGACGGAATATCTGCGCTACGAAAAACTCGTGCAGGAGATGAAGAAAGGACTCGATAACGGCTATTTTGAGGATCTCATCCGCCGGATGTTCCTCGAAAATCCGCATCAGGTCCTTGTCGTCATGGAACCGGACCGCGAAATGACGGCAAAACGTGAAAAAGCCCTCGCCGAAGAACTCGCCGTGAAAAAAGCAGCCATGACGGAAGAAGAAGTCCGTCAGGTCATCGAAGCGACGAAAGCGCTGAAACTGCGTCAACAGCAGCCGGAAACGGAAGAAGCGCTCAAAACGATCCCAATCCTCAAACGCAGCGATCTGCGTCGTGAGGCCTATAAACTGCCGCTCGAGGAACGCGAGGAGCAGGGCGTCAAAGTCCTGTACAGTGACGTCGAGACCAACGGTATCGCGTATCTCAATTTCTATTTTGACACGGATGCCGTACCGCAGGATGATTTGCCGTATCTTTTCCTCCTCGGCGAACTCATCGGCCTCGTCGATACGGACAAACATACGTATGCACAGCTTGCCAATCTGCAAAATCTGCATACAGGCGGCATCAACTGGGATATCGTGACATACACGCATAACGGCGAGCCGGATTTCTGCCGCCCGGTTTTGCGCGTCAAGGCGAAAGCTCTGCAGGAAAAACTGCCGCAGCTCACGGATCTGCTCGCGGAAATGTTTATGCAGAGCCGGTATACGGATGTCAAACGCATGCATGAACTCATTGAGCAGGATCAGACGAGTATCGAAATGAACCTCCAGCGTGCCGCGCACCGCGTTGTCGTGACGCGAATCGGCGGTTATTTGACGCCGGCGGGACGATACAACAGTGAGGGTTCGCTGCCGTTCTATCATTTCCTGAAGCAGCTCCAGCAAGGTGATTTCGCTGCTTCCTGCCGTACGATTGCCGAGAAATTTGCTAAAATCGTACCGCTGGTCTTCAACAAACAGAAATTGACGGTCAGTGTCACGGCACCGGAAGACGGTTATCGGGCGTTCCGCGATGCATTTAAACCGCTCGTTGCATCACTTTCGGACTGCGATACCGTCAAGCAGACGTATCATTGGGACCTTACGAAGGACAACGAGGGCCTGACGTCATCGAGCCAGGTTCAGTATGTCGCGAAAGGTGCAAACTTCCTGAAACTCGGTTACCGGTTTACGGGTGTTATGCACGTACTCGAAACGATCCTGCGTTACGATTATTTCTGGACGAAAATCCGCGTACAGGGCGGTGCTTACGGTGCGTTTACGAGCTTTAACCGCAACGGCATGATGGTATTTGGTTCTTATCGCGATCCGAATCTGCGTCAGACCTTTGACGTCTTCAATTCGACGGCGGATTTCCTGCGTCAGTTTACGGCATCGCCGCGCGAAATGGACAAATTCGTCATCGGCACGATGAGCAACGCGGACACGCCGCTGACGCCGCAGATGAAAGGCGATGCGGCCGCGGAACGTTATCTGCGCAACATCACGCTTGACGACGCACAAAGAGCGCGCGATGAGATTCTTCATGCAAGTGTCGAGGATATCCGCGCCCTTGCTGACGTCATTGACGCCTGCATGAAGGAAGATGCGCTTTGTGTTTTCGGCGGCGACGAGAAAATCCGCTCCGACAAGGATCTCTTCGGGAGTGTCAAACCGGCTCTCTGAGCGGTTTTTTGACTGTTAAGTTGTTGACTTTGCTTATTTATCGTGCCATAATTACAAGTAAATATGAGTAGCTGACAGGAGGCTTTTGGTATGAAAAAACCAATTTTTAGAGGTGCAGGCGTTGCGATAATTACGCCGTTCACAGAGACGGGTGTCAACTTCCCGGAACTGGGCCGTATTATTGAAGATCAGATCAAAAACGGGACGGACGCCATCGTCATCACCGGTACGTCCGGCGAGTCCGCTACGATGACGGACGCGGAACATAAAGCTGCGATTAAGTTTGCCGTCGATCAGGTTCACGGACGCGTTCCGGTTATTGCCGGCACGGGCTCGAACGAGACGTCTTATGCCGTCGAACTGACGCAGTACGCCGAAAAAGTCGGCGCCGATGCAGCATTGGTCGTTACGCCGTATTACAACAAATGCACGCAGAACGGCCTCATTGCTCACTACCTGAAAATCGCAGACAGCTCGAATATTCCGCTCGTTCTCTATGATGTACCGTCGCGCACGGGTGTCGGCATCAAAACGGAAACGTATGCCGCGCTTGCCAAACATCCGCGCATTGTCGCTGTCAAAGAAGCAAACGGCGATCTGTCGAAGATTCTGCGTATGCGTGCCGCTACGGGTGACGATCTCGTCGTTTACTCCGGCAATGATGACCAGATCATTCCGATCCTTTCACTCGGCGGTCAGGGCGTCATTTCCGTTCTTTCGAATGTTGCTCCGCAGCAGACGCATGACATGTGCCAGCTCTATTTTGACGGCAAAGTCGAAGAAGCCGCTAAAATGCAGATTGACTGGTCGGATCTCATCGACGCGCTGTTCTGCGAAGTCAACCCGATCCCGGTCAAAGTCGCCATGCGTAAACTCGGTTATGATGCAGGCCCGCTCCGTATGCCGCTCAGCGAAATGGAACCGGCTCATGAAAAACAGCTCGAAGATGCGTTGCGCGCACACGGGCTGATCAAATAAGCAGATTTTGCCACTCATTAGGAGGATATTATGTTTATGAAAAAAATCGTGCAAATGCTGCTGGTTGCCTGCATGGTCATTCTCAGCACCCAGGTTGCATTCGCAAACTCGGATAAAACGACGATTCAGGAAGGCGCCGATTTGACGTCCATTCACCGTTTAGCCGTTGCTTCGCCGCTCTATATGCAGGTTGAAGAAAAAGCACCGAGCAAAGCAATCCTGACTCAGATCATCTACGATTCAAGCCGCGTCAGCAAGCTGAACGTCATTTCCTATGACGCTGTTGCCGAAGGCATCAAGATGACGTCGAATGTTGACGTCAAATCCCTTGACCGTCGTCAGGCCGCCAAGGAATATCGTGCCGGCGTTGCCAAATACGCAGATTCCTACGTCCTGGTAACGGTTGCCAACAACAGCCGCACGCAGTTCTTCTTTGACGTTTACAAAGCTGACACGAACCAGCTGCTCTACACGTATCAGATTCAGGCCAACCGTTCCGAAGGCGATACGGTTTCGACCTACACGAATTTCTGCGAACAGCTCTACAAACACCTCGACCGTTCGATCGAAGAACAGCAGAAAAGCAAGAAGTAAATAAAACCGGCTTGCTCGCCGGTAAGGCAAACAGAAGCCGCCTGCGGGGGTTCCCGTAGGCGGCCTTCTTATTTCCTGTTCTGTTATTGGGCGAGGTAGATCGGCTTGATTTTGGCATTTTCGGCTGTGCGGCTGTCAATGTAACCGTTCGCTTCCATGGCGTCGAGGACGACGAATTGACGTTTCTTCGCCATCATAAAGTCAACGTAAGGGGAGTAGAGCGACGGCGCGTTCGGCAGTCCCGCGAGCATCGCGGATTCCGGAAGCTGCAGTGCGGACGGCGATTTGCCGAAGTAACCGTGTGCGGCAGGTCCGATCCCGTAAAATCCCGAACCGTAATAGACGGTGTTGAGATAGAGCTCGAGAATTTCCTCTTTCGAATAATGCGCTTCGAGGTCAACGGCAAGCAGCGCTTCTTCGAGTTTACGCCCGAAAGTCTGATCCTGCGTCAAAAAGAGATTTTTGGCGAGCTGCTGCGGAATCGTACTGCCGCCTTCTTCAAAGGATCCGTTTTGCAGATCGACGAGTACGGCGCGTCCGATTCCCTGCAGGTCAATGCCGTGGTGGTCGTAAAAGCGGCTGTCTTCGACGGCAACGACGGCGTGCTGTACGTCAGCGGGAATGTCGGAGAGCGGAACGTAATAGTTTCGATCCACGCGTGCGTCAACGGCTTCACGGAGATAAATGAGTCGATGCAGACGATCCGGCAGGGGCAGGGCGCGGAGTTCATCCGGTGCTTTTTTCAGGGCGCTTTCGGCGTCAGCCGGCAGACTGTCCGTCAAGTTATCCGTCAGGTCGTCCGGCAGCTTGCTTTCGATTTGCGCAATATGCTCTTCACTTTGCGGCGAAAGCGGTATATGGCCGCCTGCAAGGAAAAACGAGGCGAAGAAGACGATGAGGAGAAAGAGGCCGAAACGGGCGATCCGTCCCCAGGAACGGCGCCGCCGCGGACGCTTTGGTGTTTTTTTCATAAAAACCCTCCCGGTTGTATTTGCTTCCATTATACCATGTCTGATGCATTTTGCAGGGATTGAAAAATTTTCTTGATGTTTACGGGAAAAGACTTGAAATATTATACACGAAAGTTGTATAATCATAAACAGCATTCGCTCCGGCTGTAACATTGTAAGCTTTCGGAGCATGTAAGGGGGATTTACCATGAAGGTTAGTATTCTGGGCGCGACCGGTTACGCCGGCGCGGAACTCCTGCGATTGTTCTACAATCATCCGCAGGCAGAAGTTGTTCATATTACGTCGGAAAGTCATACCGGCGAGGCGATTGCCGATATTTACCCGCATCTGCGAGGATTATATGACCTGAAACTCGAAAGCCTCAAGGATATTGAAGCGATCGGTAAAGACAGCGATTTTATTTTCATCGCCCTGCCGCACGGCCACGCAATGGCGGTCGGCAAAAAGCTTCGTGATCTTCCGGTACGCATCATCGATCTCGGTGCCGATTACCGCTTTAACGATACCGCAGTTTACGAAGAATGGTATCACGTAGAACATACCGATCCGGATGCGCCGCGTGTTTACGGACTTGCCGAATTGTTCCGCCATGAGATTCGCGGGGCAAAGATTATCGGTAATGCGGGCTGCTTTACGACGGCGAGCATTCTTGCTCTTGCGCCTTTAGCCCAGCAGCATTTGATTGACACACATTCCGTTATCGTTGACGCGAAATCCGGTGTTTCGGGAGCAGGCCGTTCGCCGAAGCCGGGCAATCATTTCCCGGAACTCTATGACAGCTTTACGGCTTACAAAGTGGCGACACATCGTCATACGCCGGAAATCGAACAGGCACTCAGCGACGTTTCGGGGGAAGAAGTGCTCATCAATTTCACGCCGCATCTCGTCCCGATGTCACGCGGTATTCTTGCAACGTGCTACGCAAATCTCAAGGACGGTGTAACGCCGGAACTGGTTGATGCGGCATTCACAAAGATGTACGCGAAGGAATTCTTTATCCGCCTGCTCGGACGCGGCGCTTATCCCGCAACGAAATATGTCCGCGGTTCCAATTTCTGCGACATTGCCTGGCATATTGACCCGCGTACGCATCGCGTCATCGTGCTTTCGGCCATTGACAATCTCGTCAAAGGCGCTGCCGGTCAGGCCATTCAGAACTTTAATATTGCCGCCGGTTTCGATGAGAAAACGGGGCTTGACTTTACGCCGGTTTATCCTTGACCGTCAGTTTTTACAGGAGGTAATCATATGTTTGAAGATACGTTTGCCAAACAGGGTGTCACGTACCCGCAGGGCTTCACGGCCGCAGGTGTCAAAGCCGGGATCAAAAAGAGCGGCAACCTTGACGTCGCCGTCATTTACACGGAAAAAGAAGCGCATATTGCCGGTACATTTACGACAAATGCTGTCGCGGCAGCTCCGGTTTATGCGTCAAAACGCGTTGTGGCAACGGGAACGGCGCATGCAATCGCGGCAAATGCCGGATGCGCCAATGCCTGCACGGGCGAACAGGGCGATAAAGACGCCGCTGCCATGCAGGAAATTACGGCAAAAGCTCTCGGATGTCAGCCGGATGACGTCATTGTCGCGTCAACGGGCGTCATCGGTGTGACGCTCCCGATGGATAAAATGGAAAAAGGCATCAAACAGGCCGTTGCCGAACTTTCCCCGACGGGCAGTGAAAACGCCGGAAACGCCATCATCACGACGGATACGTATTCGAAATGCTGTGCAACCGAAGTCGTTATCGGCGGTAAAAACGTCCGTTTCGGTGCCATTGCCAAAGGTTCGGGCATGATTCAGCCGAACATGGCAACGATGCTTTGCTTTATTACGACGGATGCCGCAATCAGCAGCAAACTGCTCCAGAAAGCCTTGTCCGAAGTCGTCGAGACGTCGTTTAACATGATCTCGGTTGACGGTGACATGAGTACGAATGACATGGTCGTTGTCCTCGCCAACGGTGCGGCCGGCAACGAGGAAATCACGGCCGAAGGCGCAGATTACGAAGCGTTTAAGTCAACACTTGACGATATCTGCAAAGGCCTTGCACAGCGTATTGCCGCTGACGGCGAAGGCGCAACGAAATTCCTGACTGTTCATGTCACGGGTGCAAAATCCTTTGCTGACGCCAAACAAGCCGGCATGAGCGTTGCGAAAAGCCCGCTCGTCAAAACGGCATTTTTCGGCGAAGACCCGAACTGGGGCCGTGTCATTTGCGCCGTCGGTTATTCCGGTGTCCCGATGATCCCGGAAAAAACGGTTGTCAAATTCGGCGGTATTCCGGTTTATGCATACGGTGTCGGCGCCGATGTCGACATGGAGGCACTCGCCAAAGTCATGGCTCAGCATGACATTGTCATTGACGTCGAACTCAACGAAGGTGACGCAGAAGCGACGGTTTGGACGTGCGACTTCTCGTACGAATACGTCAAGATCAACGGAGAGTACCACACCTGATTGACAGCGGGGGATAAAACGATGGATTTTACAGCAAAAGACAAGGCGGGCATCCTCGTCGAAGCCCTGCCTTATATTCAGGAATTCTACGGCAAGACAATTGTCATCAAATACGGCGGCAACGCCATGGTCAACGACGATCTGAAGCAGAAAGTCATGGAAGACGTGGCTTTGATGAAATACGTCGGTATCCGTCCCGTCATCATCCACGGCGGCGGTCCGGAGATCACGGAGTTTTTGCAGAAAGTCGGCAAGAAGACCCAGTTTGTTTCGGGACTGCGTGTCACGGACAAAGAAACGGTCGAAATCGCCGAAATGGTTCTTGACGGTAAAGTCAATTCTGAGATCGTCAATCTGCTCAATCAGCGCGGCGTACGCGGTGTCGGCCTCAGCGGCAAGGATGCCGGGCTCATCCGTGCGACGAAAAAACTCGCGACGGTTTATGAGGACGGTCAGAAAATGAAGGCCGATATCGGTTATGTCGGTCGCGTCGAGGAAATCAAGACGGATCTCCTCGAAGACCTGCTCGACGGCGGATACGTCCCCGTCATTGCACCGATCGGTGTCGGCGAAAACGGCGAAAGTTACAACATCAACGCCGATTACGTTGCGGCAGAAATCGCAGGCGCCCTGAACGCCGAAAAACTGCTGCTTTTGACCGATATCGAGGGCGTTTACGAAGATTATCACGATAAAAGTACGTTCCGTTCGTCCGTCAGCATTGCCGAGGCAAAAGATTTTATCAAGAGAGGCATTATCGCCGGCGGTATGATCCCGAAAGTCGAAGCCTGCTTCCGCACGCTCGAACTCGGTACGCATAAAACGCATATCATTGACGGACGTCTCGAACATTCGATCATTCTCGAGCTCTTTACCTCCAAAGGTATCGGCACGCAGGTTACACGCTAAGGAGGAATTCGCATGCAGGAAACTGCTCAGGAAGTTTTCCAAAAAGATCAGGCGGCTTATCTGCCGGTGTTCAATCGTTATAAAATCGTCCTCGATCACGGCGAGGGCGTACATCTCTGGGACAACAACGGCAAAAAATACGTCGATTTCCTCGGCGGCATTGCCGTCAACGTTCTCGGATATAATTACGGACCGCTCGTTGACCGCATTGCGGATCAGGCGAAAAAACTCATTCACTGCTCGAATCTGTATTACACGCAGCCTCAGGCTGACGCGGCGGCAAAACTCGTCGAATTGAGCGGACTTGACCGTGCATTTTTTGCCAATTCGGGCGCAGAGGCCAATGAAGGTGCCATTAAGATTGCGCGTAAATATGCACACAGCATCGATCCGGAAAAATCGCAGATTATCACGGCCTGGAACAGTTTCCACGGTCGTACGATCGCGACACTGACGGCAACGGGACAGCCGCATTATCAGGAGGGGGTCGGTCCTTTGCCGGCAGGATTCGACTACGTCCATTACAATGACATCAAAGAACTCGAAAGCATGATGAGCGACAAAACGGCAGCCGTCATGCTCGAGACAATTCAGGGTGAAGGCGGCGTTTATACGCCGGAGAGCGATTATCTCAAACAGGTCCGCGCCCTTTGCGACAAATACGGCGCACTGCTCATTCTCGATGAGATTCAGGCCGGTATCGGACGCAGCGGCTGTTTCTTTGCCTATGACAAATACGGCATCAAACCGGATATCGTGACACTGGCAAAAGGTCTCGCCGGCGGCGTTCCGATCGGTGCATTTATCGTGACGGAAGCTGTTGCACAGGCATTTAAACCGGGCGATCACGGTACGACATTCGGCGGAAATCCGCTGGCCTGCGCCGCGGCAAATGTTGTCCTTGACACGGTGCCGAAACCGGAATTCCTCGCTCATGTCAATGACGTCAGTGTTTATTTCAAACAGGCGCTGCTTGATCTGCAGAAAAAATATCCGTCACTCATCAAGGAAGTCCGCGGTACGGGACTCATTCTCGGCGCGGAATTGACGCGTGACGACATCGGCCGTGACATTGTCAACGAATGTATGGCAAAAGGCGCGATCATCAATTGCACCGTCGGCAAAGTCCTGCGTTTCATCCCGCCGCTCATCATCACAAACGATGACGTTGACGAGATGCTGACGATCCTCGACGGGGTACTCGCAGGCATTGACGCGTGACGCCAAATACATCTTCTTGCATAAAAAATGAAAAACCGTGCATATTTTTGAAAAAAGCACTGGTAAAATAAAAATTGCGTGGTATAATAATAACTAAATCGTGCATAAAGATTACATGCACGAGAGTTTTGAAAGAAATGGAGGCGGTTCTATGCTGAAAGGGAAAGACATGCTGTCGATCCACGATCTTTCCGTGGACGAGGTCAATGAGATCCTTGCTTTGGCAAAGGAACTGAAAGCAAAGCAGAAGGCGGGCATTGAACATCACCTGCTGAAAGGAAAGACACTGGGAATGATTTTTGAGAAATCGTCGACGCGTACACGAGTCTCGTTCGAGACGGGAATGTATCAGCTCGGCGGCCAGGCACTCTTCCTTTCCAACCGCGACCTGCAGCTCGGGCGCGGTGAGCCGATTAAAGATACGGCACGCGTTCTCTCCCGATACCTCGACGGCATCATGATCCGAACTTTCGGCCACGACCGCGTCATCGAGATGGCAAAATACGCGGACGTTCCGGTCATCAACGCATTGACGGATCTTCTTCATCCGTGTCAGGTTCTCACCGATCTTCTGACAATTCAGGAATACAAGGGCAAGGATCTCAAAGGACTGAAGATGGCTTACGTCGGCGACGGCAATAACATGACGAATTCGTTCATGTATGGCTGCGCCAAAGCCGGCATGACGTTCGTTGCGGCGACGCCGGAAAATTACAAACCGGATCCCGTCGTTACGAAACAGGCACAGGAAGACGCCAAAGAAACCGGCGCTTCCGTTACGCTCGTGACGGATCCGTATGAAGCCGTCAAAGACGCGGATATCGTCGTCACGGATACTTGGGCCAGCATGGGTCAGGAAGCCGAACACGACGAACGCAAAAAGATCTTCAAACCGTATCAGGTCAATGCAGATTTGCTGAAGGGCGCCGATAAACG
Source organism: uncultured Veillonellaceae bacterium (assembly GCA_902766015.1). Taxonomy (GTDB): domain Bacteria; phylum Bacillota; class Negativicutes; order Selenomonadales; family Selenomonadaceae; genus RUG11126. The sequence goes on along the minus strand of CACXCC010000031.1, from coordinate 14,736 downwards.
CGTCATCGTCATGCACTGTCTGCCGGCTTATCGCGGTGAAGAGATCACGGAAGACGTCTTCGAGCATTACGCTCCGGTCATCTTCGATGAGGCGGAAAACCGCCTGCACACGCAGAAAGCCATCATGGCTTTGACAATGGGCTGATTTCCTAATTAAATAGAAGGAAATCGGACAAAAAGGGAGAATAATGATACTTGTAAGAGTATCTGATTCAAGATAAGGAGATGCATTTCCATGGCTAACGCTAAGAAAGTAAACAAAGTTGTCCTCGCTTATTCCGGCGGTCTTGATACGTCTGTTATCATCCCGTGGCTGAAAGAACATTACGACGGCTGCGAAGTTATCGCCTGCTGCTGCGATATCGGTCAGGGCGACGAACTCAGCGAGGTTCATGATAAAGCACTGAAATCCGGTGCTTCCAAAGTTTATATTGACGATCTCCGTGAGGAATTCCTGACGGATTATGTATGGCCGACGCTGCAGGCTGACGCGGTTTACGAAGGCAAATACCTCCTCGGCACGTCGTTTGCACGCCCGCTGATTGCGAAACGTCTCGTTGAAATCGCCAAAATCGAAGGCGCTGACGCGATTGCTCACGGCGCAACGGGTAAAGGTAACGACCAGGTTCGTTTCGAACTGACGGTCAAAGCACTCGCACCGAATCTGACGATCATCGCTCCGTGGCGTGAATGGGACCTCGATTCGCGTTCCGCTGAGATCGAATATGCAAAGAAACATAACATCCCGGTTGCAACGTCCAACAAAACGTACAGCATGGACCGCAATATTTGGCATCTCTCCCATGAAGGTTCCGACCTCGAGGATCCGGCAAACGAGCCGCATGACAGCATGCTCATGGTAACGAAAGCTCCGAAAGACGCTCCGGATGAACCGGAATACGTTACGGTTGACTTTGAAAAAGGTCTCCCGGTTGCCGTCAACGGCGAAAAACTCGGTGCAGTTGCCCTTCTTGAGAAACTGAACGAAATCGGCGCACGTAACGGTGTCGGTATCGTTGACCTCTGCGAGAACCGTCTCGTCGGCATGAAATCCCGCGGTGTCTATGAGAACCCGGGCGGAGCAATTCTCTATTATGCACATCGTGAACTCGAGTATCTCTGCCTTGACCGTATGACGTTCCACTTCAAACAGCATGTTGCCGTTCGTTACGGCGAACTCGTATATGACGGCATGTGGTTCTGCCAGCTCCGCGATGCACTCGCTGCATTTGTCGAAAGCACGCAGCAGTCTGTTACGGGCACGGTCAAAGTCAAACTCTACAAAGGCAACATCATGTCCGCCGGCTCCACGTCCCCGTATTCCCTCTACAGCAAAGAATACGTCACGTTCGAACATGACGATGTTTACAATCAGGCCGACGCAACGGGCTTCATTAACCTCTTCGGTCTCCCGCTGCAGGTTCGTGCTCTCATGCAGGAAAAGGCTGGTAAATAATGAGCGAAAAACTCTGGGGCGGCCGCTTTTCCAAATCGACCGATCAGATGATCAACGAGTTTCAGGCGTCAATTTCCTTCGACAAGCGCATGTATCATGAAGATATCGCCGGTTCGATCGCCCATGCGAACATGCTTGCCAAATGCGGCATTATTTCGGCGGAAGACCGCGATGCGATTGTCAAAGGCCTAAAAGAGATCCTGCAGCAGATTGAAGCAGGGGAGTTTGACTTCTCCGTCGATCTCGAAGATATTCATATGAATATCGAAAAACGTTTGACGGATGCGATCGGTGATGCGGGACGCCGTCTTCATACGGCGCGCAGCCGCAATGATCAGGTTGCGCTTGACACACATATGTATGTACGCCGCGAAACGGTTGCCGTGCAGAAGGAAATCGAAAATCTGCAGCGCGCTCTCGTTGAAGCCGCGGAAAAATACAGTGACGTCATTATGCCGGGGTACACGCATCTCCAGCGTGCCCAGCCGATCCTGTTTTCGCATCAGCTCATGGCGTATTTCTCGATGCTCTCGCGTGACTTCGCCCGGTTTAAAGGCGTTTACGACCGCGCGGACATCATGCCGCTCGGTGCGGGCGCTCTCGCGGGGACAACGTTCCCGATTGACCGCGAATACGTTGCACAGCAGCTCAATTTCCAGTCGATTTACAACAACAGCCTCGATGCGGTCAGCGATAGGGATTACATCATGGAGTTCCTGAGCGCCGCGTCGATCCTCATGGTTCATCTTTCCCGTTTGTCCGAGGAAACGATTCTCTGGTGCACGCGCGAGTTCTCGTTCATCGAGCTCGATGACGCGCACTGCACGGGTTCCTCGATGATGCCGCAGAAGAAGAATCCGGATGTTTCCGAACTCGTCCGCGGCAAAACGGGACGCGTTGTCGGTCATCTTATGGCGATGCTCGCCACCGTCAAAGGTTTGCCGCTCGCGTATAACAAGGACCTCCAGGAAGATAAGGAAGGCATTTTCGATGCGATCGATACCGTCAAGTTCAGCCTTGCCGTTTACGCACAGCTGATCCGCGGTATGAAAGTTCACCGTGACGTCATGGAAAAAGCTGTGACGGAGGACTTCTCGAATGCGACGGATCTCGCCGATTATCTCGTCAAGAAAGGCCTGCCGTTCCGCAAAGCGCACGCCGTTTCCGGACACGCCGTTCATTACTGCATCGAGCATCATAAATGGCTCGAAGACATGACGATGGCGGAGTTCAAGGAACTGTCACCGCTGTTCGAGGATGACGTCAAAGAAGCGATCCTCCCGACAACCTGCGTCAAGAACCGTAATTCTTTCGGCGGTACTTCCTATCATCAGGTTGATCTCCAAATCGAAGCAGCGAAGAAACTGCTTCAGGCGGAGGAAGCGTGCTCCGATGCGACCGCGCGCAAACAGGCGAACGTAGAATAAAATAAGTGTCAAATTGACTTGAATGAAACTCCAATCTCTAGTAGTATAGGATTGTATCACAACTAAACTACTACAGATTGGAGTCTTTCATTTGCTTAAAGCCATTACCAGTATTGTCAAACCGATGGATGTCCTCATCGCCCTCGCGGGCATTTATATCTTCTACACGATGGATTACGCCAACATGGAGACGATTGATTGGATCTTTGCCGTCAGCTTCGGCATTTGGTTCGTACTGCTCGTTGTGCGTTTCGTCCTTGTTTTACGTAAGTCGTGACTGCGATGACGGTAACGTATCGGGGGCGTAAAGCGGCGTTCTTCGACATTGACGGTACGCTCATCAATGTTATGCGCGGTCAAATCCGGATGACACCTGCCGTTCGTGAAGCGATTGCCGATTTGCGGCGTGCGGGAAACTATGCGTTTCTCGCGACGGGACGGCCCTACGGGCTGCTTGATCCGGAACTCCTGCAGGATGTTTTTGACGGTATGTTGCTCGTCAACGGGGCGGAAGTGCGCTTTCATGACGAAATCATTATCCGCAAGCCGTTGACACCGCAAACGGTCGCTGACGTCACGGCGCTTTGCGACCGCTGCGGTGTCGAGTATATCCTTGAGGGCAGCGACTATGTTTATATGAAGAAAGAGTTTCATATTCTGCATGATTTCTTCCGGAAGATCGGCGTTGCTTTTGACCGCTTCCGTTATACGTATGACCTGAACGAAGTTCCCGTTTATAAAATGGAATTCGTTTCGGCAGAGCCGGGCGGCAACGGCGCGTTTGACGTCATGATGCACTGGCCGGGGATGGCGCATCTTTGCGATCCGTACCATATGAAGAATATGGAGCTCTATGCGGAAAACGTGACGAAGGGATCGGCCGTCAAAAAAGTTTTGCAGTATCTCGGTCTGCCGCGCGAAGCGTCCTATGCATTCGGCGACGGACTCAACGATCTTGAAATGATGTCGTCGGCCGGCACTGCCTTAGTTATGGGAAATGCACAGCCGACAAAAAAAAAAAAAGCGGATATCATTGTCCCGTCCGTTGATGATGACGGCGTGGCTTACGGTATCCGTCGGTATATTTTAAGCTGAGACGAGTGTCTCGGAGAAAGGAATTAACTATGCACAAACGGATTGGTCTTATTATCGGACTGTTCCTGCTGACGCTCGCACTGCTTACGGGTTGCGGCGGTACGGCTTCTCAGGGAAGCAGTTCGAGTTCTTCCTCAAGCGGACAGGCCGCGTCGTCGTCTGCTAAGGCAGGCATGGATGTCACGATTCAGATGCTCAACGTCGGACAGGGGGATTCCGTTCTGATTCAGACGGGTGAGCAGACGGTTCTTATTGACACGAGTGACGTCGATGAACGCGACAAATTCAGTGCCGAGCTTAAGAAAGCCGGCGTAACAAAAATCGATAAGGTAATTTTAACGCATCCGCACGCCGACCATATCGGCGGCATGGATGTTCTGCTGAAGAATTTTCAGGTCGGAGAAGTCTACGACAACGGTATGCCGTCAACGTCTAAACTCTATATCGGCTACATGAAGACGCTGAAATCCAAGGGCATCAAACACGGCAAACTCGCCGAGGGGGATACGCTCGATTTCGGCAACGGCGTCAAATTCACGGTGCTCAGTCCGACGAAAGCGACGGTCAAAGAAGGTCAGCAACAGGGCTATAAACACGATCCGAACAACGAATCCGTCGTCGGCCGCCTGACGTACGGCGATTTCTCGATGCTCTTTACGGGTGACGCCGAGAAAGATACGGAAGCCGCGATTCTCAAAAAACATGCCAATGACATCAAGAGCACGATCCTGAAGTCCCCGCATCATGGCAGCCATACATCATCGTCCGTCAACTATCTCAAAGCCGTAGCTCCGGAAGCGGCGCTGATTTCCTGTGGTATCAACAATGATTACGGTCATCCGCATAAGGAAACGATGCAGGCCTATAAGAAAATGAACATCAAGATCTATGAAACCGATAAAAACGGCACAATTACGGTAACGACGAACGGCAAAACGTATGAAATTAAGACGGAAAAGGGAGGCGCACAAAAATGATTTCGGCCTATCTCGAAAAAAAAAAAAAAAAATATGCCATCCTGCTTTTGGGCGACGACTGCGTCAAAGTCAATTTCCCGCGTGCATTTCTGCCGGAAGGGCTGAATGAGGGAGATTACGTAAAAATTGACATTGCCTTCGATAAGGAAGCTACCGAAGAAGCCGAGCGCGAGGCGCTCGCCTTGTTGCAGGATGACGATGACACGTCAAATTCCTGACATGAAGGAGGAACCAAGTCTTGTTTACGCGTATGCTCCGCCTCGTCTGCCTGGCGGGAGTATTTGTTCTTTTGACGTCGATTTTCGGGACGGCTCCGTCGGCGGAGGCCCGGCGCTCTGAAGTGACACTGACGTCAGTACAATCCTATGAAACGAAAGTTGACGGCCGCGATGCCCTGCGCATCGAGATCGGCATGAAAGGAAAGAATGCTGACTATCGGGCTTCCGTCAAGCCATTCCTGCCGCATCAGCTTGTCATTGACATGAACAACGCGAAAGTCGACGGCCTTGCGACGCGCTATGCGCTTGACAGCCGTTTTGCTTCGCGCCTCATGATCTTTCAGATCGGTGACAAACAGCTGCGCCTCCGCGTTAACGCGAACGGTGACTTGACGTCATCGTCATACCGCGTTCATACGGAAAAAGCCGACCGCAAGGCGAAAAAACCGTACCGTCTTGTCATCGATATCTTCGCGGCGGGCGGTGAAAGCGGCTCCGTCGATAATGTTCGCGGCCATGAAGTCGTCATTGACCCGGGACACGGCGGCAGCGATACGGGAGCAGTCGGACCGAGCGGATTGACGGAAAAAGAAGTCACGCTCGTCGTTTCGCAGAAACTCGAGTCGATCCTCGAAAATTCCGGTGCATCCGTACGCATGACGCGTACGACCGATGTTGACGTTTACGGCCCGATGGCGAGTGCCGGCGATGAACTGCAGGCACGCGTCGATGAAATCGGCCCGCGTTCCGAGATTTTCGTGTCAATCCACTGCAATGCGTTTTCCAGCCCGGTTTCGCACGGTATGGAAACGTATCATTTTCCGGGGTCCGTCGAAGGGACGCGCCTCGCGCGGGATCTCAACGAAGAGCTCGAAGAAGCGGGCGGACTCGCGAACCGCGGCGTCAAGAGCGCCAACTTTTACGTACTGAAACATTCGAGTACGCCGGCTTCGCTTGTCGAGCTTGCGTTTATCACGAATGAAGAGGAAGAAGCGCTTCTCGCAGACAGTGCTTATCAGTCGAAACTCGCTATGGCAATTGCGCGCGGCATCAGCCGCTATTTTGCCGGCGAATAACGGGAAACAGGGGGAACTACGATGAAACTATGGCGTTATCTGATCACGGGACTATTGGCGGTTTCTCTGCTTGCATTTGCAGGATGCGGGTCGCAGAGCGAAACGAGCGGTTCATCCGTCACGTCAACGTCAAGCGCCGTGAGCAGTGAATCATCTGCTTCGTCCGCGTCGTCGTCCGCAACGAAAAAGAAAGAAGCGAATGTAACGGTTACGCTTTATTATCCGAATGCGGAAGCAACGCGGCTCATCGCCGATAAACGCACGGTGTCCCTGAACGGTCAGGACAAATACACGGCTGCGATGAATGCACTTCTTGACGGCAGCAACGGCAAAGATCAGATCCGCATCATTCCGGAAAAGACGAAACTTCGCGGTCTCAAAGTCGAGAACGGTACGGCACAGGTCAATCTGTCGCAGGATGTCGTCAAAGACTTCGTCGGCGGTTCGACGGGCGAGGAAATGCTTGTCGGTTCGATCGTCAACACGCTCACGGAGTTTTCGGAGATCAAACGCGTCCGGATCCTCGTCGAAGGTCACAAAATTGACACGCTTTCCGGTCACATGGATCTTTCCGAACCGGTTACGCGCATGAAAGATCTGCTTCATTGACGTCAATCGCTAAAACACGCAGGAAATCTTGTCTTTCTGCGTGTTTTGTGTTAGTATATGATACATATGGCGTATTAGAAGTTGACGTAAGTGGCAAAACAATACCCCATGAAACGATAGTACAGGAGGTCATTTCAGACAATGAAAGTTACGGCAGAAAATGGAGAAAACCAGCAGGTTACCCTGACAGTTGAGGTTGAGGCAGCAGAACTGACGAAATCGATCAACCGCGCCTGCAAACAGCTCGCAAACCGTGTTAATATTCCGGGATTCCGTAAAGGCAAGGCTCCGCGCCTGATCGTTGAGCGTCACGTCGGCAAGACGTACGTCCTCAACGAAGCATTTGAGGATCTCTTCCAGAAATTCTACGGCAAAGCTCTCGATGAGCAGAACATCAACCCGGTTACGCAGCCGCAGGTTGACGTCGTTACGCTCGAAGACGGCAAAGATGTTGTCTTCAAAGCAACGGTAACGCCGCGTCCGGAAGTTACGCTCGGCGAATACAAAGGACTGCAGATCGAGAAAAAAGCCGTCGAAGTCAAAGACGAAGACGTTGATCAGCAGATCAAAAACATGCAGGACCGCCACGGCAAGATGGTAGAGGCTGCAGAAGGTGCCGAAGTTAAAAACGGCGACTTCACGACGATTGACTTCAAAGGTTTTGTCGATGACAAACCGTTCGCGGGCGGCGAAGGCAAAGATTATCCGCTGCAGATCGGTTCGGGCAGCTTCATTCCGGGCTTCGAGGATCAGCTCGTCGGTGCCAAAGTCGGTGAAGAGCGTGACGTCAACGTAACGTTCCCGGAAGACTACCATGCAAAAGAACTCGCCGGCAAACCGGCTCTCTTCAAATGCAAAGTCAACAGCATTAAAGAGAAAGAACTTCCGGCTCTTGACGATGCATTCGCCAAAGAAGTCAGCAAGTTCGAGACGCTTGACGAGCTCAAAGCCGACATCCGCAAGAATCTGACGGCTAATGCAGAGCGCCAGGCTGAGACGGAACAGAAAACGGCTGCGATTGACACGGCAACGAACAACATCACGGTTGACATTCCGACGGTCATGATCGACAACCGCGTTACGACGATGATTCAGGAACTCGAGATGCGTCTGCAGCAGCAGGGTATCCCGTTTGACAAATACCTCGAATACGCCGGCACGGACGTTTCCAAGCTCCGCGAAAACTATCGCGAAACGGCAGAGAAGAACGTCAGAACGGATCTCATGCTCGAGGAAGTTGCAAAAGCAGAAAACATTAAAGTTGAACCGAAAGACCTTGACCAGGAAGTCGCTGTTATGGCAGCAACGTACGGTGCAACGCCGGAACAGGTTAAGGAAATTATTGTAAAACAGGGTCGCATCGGCGATCTGGCTACGTCTGTCCTGCACAAGAAAGCCGCGCAGTTCGTCGTGGACAACATTGCCAAATAATGTCCCTGATTGAGGGAGGCAATTTTATGAGTTACGTACCAATGGTCGTGGAACAGACGAACCAGGGCGAGCGGGCTTACGATATTTATTCGCGTCTGCTCAAAGACCGCATCATTTTTCTGGGCGGCCCGATTGACGACGATGTCGCAAACATTATCGTTGCCCAGCTTCTGTTCCTCGAATCGGAAGACCCGGATAAAGATATTTACCTGTATATCAACAGTCCGGGAGGCGTCGTGACGGCGGGTCTCGCGATCTACGATACGATGCAGTATATCAAGCCGGATGTCTCCACGATCTGTATCGGTCAGGCTGCCAGCATGGGAGCACTTTTGCTGACGGCCGGTGCAAAAGGCAAACGTTACGCGTTGCCGTTGGCGCGCATCATGATTCATCAGCCGCTCGGCGGAGCCCAGGGGCAGTCGACGGACATTCAGATTCAGGCACGCGAAATCCTGCGTCTGCGTGAAGTCATCAATGACATTCTCGACAAACACACGGGACAGCCGCGCGAAAAGATCATTCAGGATACGGAACGCGACAACTTCATGAGTGCGGAAGAGGCTAAAGCGTACGGCCTGATTGACGAAGTCATTACGCGCCCGAAGAAGGCGTCGAAGAAGACCGAGACAAAAGGCTGAGGAGGACGTCATGGCCAATTATGGGGATGAAAAAGGGCAGCTGAAATGCTCGTTTTGCGGCAAAACCCAGGAACAGGTGCGCAAACTCGTCGCCGGCCCGGGCGTCTATATCTGCGACGAATGTATTGAGCTCTGCAACGAAATCATCGAGGAAGAATTCAGCGACGATATCGAAGTTGAGCTGAAAGATGTTCCGAAACCGAAAGAAATCTGCGCATTCCTCGACCAGTATGTCATCGGTCAGGAAGACGCGAAAAAGACATTGTCGGTTGCGGTTTACAATCATTATAAGCGGATCAATGTCGGCAAGGCCAAGACGAAAGAGGACGTCGAACTGCAAAAGTCGAACATTTTGATGCTCGGCCCGACAGGAAGCGGTAAAACGCTCCTTGCTCAGACGATGGCGCGGATGCTCAACGTTCCGTTTGCGATTGCCGACGCGACGTCACTCACAGAAGCCGGCTACGTCGGCGAAGATGTCGAAAATATCCTGCTCAAGCTCATTCAGGCAGCAGATTATGACATCGAACGGGCAGAGCGCGGTATCATCTACATCGATGAGATTGACAAGATTGCCCGCAAGTCGGAAAACCCATCCATCACGCGCGATGTTTCCGGTGAAGGTGTCCAGCAGGCTCTGTTAAAGATCCTCGAGGGAACAACGGCTTCCGTTCCGCCGCAGGGCGGTCGTAAACATCCGCATCAGGAACTGATTCAGATTGACACGACGAATATCCTCTTCATCTGCGGCGGTGCTTTTGACGGCATCGACAAGGTGATTGAGGCGCGTCTCGGTTCGAGTCAGATGGGATTCGGCGCGACGATCCGCTCGCGTAAACAGCGTAACATCGGCGAAACGCTCAAGAAAGTCCTGCCGGAAGATCTGCTGAAAAACGGATTGATTCCGGAGTTTATCGGCCGCTTGCCGGTTGTCGTGACACTCGATTCGCTTGACGAAGCGGCGCTCATCGACATCCTGACGAAGCCGAAAAACGCACTGGTTCGTCAATATCAGAAATTGCTCGATATGGACGGTGTAACGTTGACATTTGACGACGATGCGCTGCGTGCCATTGCGAAGGAAGCGTTGAAGCGTAAAACCGGTGCCCGCGGACTTCGGTCCATCATTGAGGGCTTCATGCGTGACGTCATGTTTGATATGCCGTCTGTTGACGGTGTCAAAACGTGTCGGATCACGAAGGACGTGGTTTTGAAACATAAAAACCCGTCTCTGACACTCGACAAGGATGCCGGGGAACCGAAAAAAGATAAAGATAACAGTGCACCGGCTTAAATGCGGGTGCGGCTGTAAAGGAGTAGGGGCGCTGCGATGGCAGCGCCTTCTCTTTCCTTAAAAAGCACAATTTTTGCGTGCAAAACCAGAAGGAGGGATTCGAAAATGGCCGAAACATGTATGCTGCCGATGATCCCGCTCAGAGGGATGGTTGTATTTCCTTATATGATCATTCACCTTGATGTCGGGCGCGACAAATCGATCGCCGCTTTGGAAAAGGCGATGGTTGACGATCGGAAAATCATGCTGGCTGTGCAGAAGAATCCGGATGTTGACGATCCGCAGCAGGATGACATTTACGATGTCGGTACGGTCGCGGAAATCAATCAGTTGATCAAGATGCCGGGCGGGACGGTGCGCGTACTCGTCGAAGGCCTCTACCGCGGCGTGATCCGCCGATCATACGAAGAAGACAATGTCTATATGTGCGAGGTTGAGGAGCGCAAAGACCCGATTGACACGTCAATCGGCATGGAAGCCCTGACCCGTGCCGTGACACACGAGTTCGAGGATTGGGTGCGCATGTCCAAGAAAATCCCACCCGAAACGCTCGTTTCCGTCGTGCTCATCGACGATGCGGGACGCCTCGCCGATCTTATTGCCAGTCATCTGAACCTGAAATTGGAGACGCGTCAGGCGATTCTTGAGTGTATTGACATCAAGGAACGCCTCGAAAAACTCTATCAGGTGCTAGCAAAAGAACTCGAGATCCTGAAACTCGAGCAACAGATTGGGACGAAAGTCCGCCAGCATTTGGAAAAAAATCAGCGTGAATATTACCTGCGCGAGCAGATCAAGGTGATCAAAAAGGAACTCGGCGAACAGGACAGCCGCGACGAAGAGATCGAAAACTACCGGAAAAAGCTCGAGGAGGGCGAATTCCCGGAGGAGACGCGCAAGACGATCGAAAAAGAGATCCGGCGCCTCAGCACCATGTCGGCGAATAACGTCGAGGGAACGGTCACGACGAACTATCTCGACTGGCTGCTCGCACTGCCGTGGGAGAAAAAATCTCAGGATACAGTCAGCATTGACAAGGCCAAACGTATTCTAGACCATGACCACTACGGCCTGCAGAAAGTCAAAGACCGCATCCTCGATTATCTCGCCGTGCACAAACTCGCTCCGGAATCGCCGGCGGCAATTCTCTGTCTCGTCGGTCCTCCGGGCGTAGGCAAAACGTCACTGGCCGCGTCAATTGCGCGTGCGACGGGACGTACATTTGTCCGCGCTTCACTCGGCGGTATCCGCGATGAGGCGGAAATCCGCGGTCATCGCCGCACGTACGTGGGCGCTTTGCCGGGACGCATCATCGAAGGGATTCGAAATGCCGGTACACGCAATCCGGTCTTTTTGCTCGACGAAGTTGACAAAATGGCGTCTGATTACCGCGGTGATCCGTCGGCGGCACTGCTCGAAGTGCTTGATCCGGCGCAGAATAACACGTTCAGCGATCATTACATCGAGCTGCCGTTTGACCTTTCCGATGTTCTCTGGATCGTCACGGCGAACAATCTCGGCAATATTCCGCGCGAACTGCGTGATCGTATGGAGATCATCACGCTTTCGACCTATACGTCGTTCGAAAAACTCGAGATTGCGAAGAAGTATCTCGTGCCGCGTCAGCGCGAAAACAACGGCCTGAAACCCGGTGACATCCGCTTCGGCGCCGGCGTGATTGATCTCATTATCGATCAGTACACGCGCGAATCCGGCGTACGCGAACTCGAGCGCATGATCGGCGGAGTCTGCCGCCGTGCCGCGAGACGTATCGTCGAAGGCGAAGAAGTGCCGATTACGGTGACGAAACATAATTTGACGGATTTCCTCGGCAGAGCGAAATTTGTCGAAACGAAAGCCTCTCATACGCCGCAGGTCGGCGTCGTTACCGGTATGGCCTGGACGGAAGTCGGCGGGGCAATTCTGCCGACGGAGGCAACCGTTCTGAAAGGCAAAGGCAAACTGATTTTGACGGGTCAGCTCGGTGACGTCATGCAGGAATCGGCGCAAGCCGCACTGTCCTACATCCGCAGCCGTGCCGAAGTGCTCCATCTGAAGCCGGATTTCTACGAAACGGATGACATTCATGTTCATCTGCCCGAAGGCGCCGTACCGAAAGACGGTCCTTCGGCCGGCATTACGATGGCGACCGCGATGATTTCCGCGCTCACGAACCGCAAAGTCCGCAGTGACGTCGCAATGACGGGCGAAATCACGCTTCGCGGCAATGTCCTGCCGATCGGCGGCCTCAAGGAAAAAGTTCTTGCCGCGTACCGCGAAGGCATGCGGACGATCATTCTGCCGAAGGAAAATGTTCGTGACATCGAGGATATCCCGGAAGCCGTGCGGAATGACTTGACATTTGTACCGGCGGAACAGATGGACGAAGTCCTTGCGACGGTATTGCTGCCGGCGGAAGAGTCAACGGTCAAAGATATGACGGCAAAGGGGGAGTAATCCGTGAACGAGAAGATTACGATTACGCAGGCGCAGTATATTGCGTCTGCCGTACGCAAAGACCAGTATCCGGAGCGCGCATTGCCGGAAGTCGTCTTTATCGGGCGCTCCAATGTCGGCAAATCGTCACTCATCAATTCGCTCACACGTGTGCGCAATCTCGCGCGCGTTTCGGCGCAGCCGGGCAAGACGCAGACGATCAATTTCTTTGAACTCGGGGCCAAGATCGAGGGCGATGACGTGCGTCATCCGTTCTATCTCGTCGACCTGCCGGGTTACGGTTATGCCAAGGCCGGACAGGCGCAGCGTCAGGTTTGGGCGAAGTTTATCGAGGAATACCTCCTGCATTCGCCGAATCTGCGCTTTGTCTGTCAGCTCATTGACATCCGCCATGCGCCGATGGCTTCTGACGTCGAAATGTTCAACTGGCTCATTGATAATCACATTCCCGTGCTCATCGTGGCGACAAAGGCCGACAAGATCGGCCGCAATGCGCGTCAAAAACAACTTGACGTCATCCGCCGCGGTCTCGGCATCCCTGAACTTTCTGTGCTCCCGTATTCTTCGATTAAAAATGAAGGTCGTTCAGATTTACTTGACGTTATCCGGGAATATCTGTTAAAATAAAGATAATGAATAGTGAACGATGTTCATTTTTGTGTGTGGAGTCGGGAGAGAGGAGATTTTCATGGCCGGATTATCGTCGTTTGACAAGGAGTTGCTGAATCTTGTACAGGGAAGCCTGCCGGTTTGCAGCCGTCCGTTCGCACAGATGGCTGAGCAGCTGGGGACGGATGAAGAAACGGTACTCACGCATCTAAAGGATCTGAAGCGTGAAGGTTATCTGCGCCGTATCGGCACATTCTTTAATTCGGGCCGTCTCGGCTATCACGGGACGCTCGTCGCTCTTCGTGTCGAGGAAGACAAGATGAGTCCCGTCGCCGAAGCCGTCAACCGTTATCCCGGTGTGACGCATAATTACGAGCGTACGGGGAAATATAACCTTTGGTTTACGCTGACGACGCCGAATCCGGAAACGGAACAGGAAATTCTCTCGGAGGTGCGCGCACTTCCCGGTGTTGATGATATGATGAATCTCCACGCACAGAAGAAGTATAAGATTAATGTGCAGTTTAAGTTGTGAGGCGGAGCGATGAGCGAAGAACAGATGAGTGATCTTGACAAGAAAATCATCCGTGTGCTGCAGGGCGACTTTCCGATTGTCGGAGAACCGTATAAGGAGTTGGCCGCTCGTGTCGGCATTTCGGAGGATCTGTTTTTGGAGCGCGTCGCTGCGCTGAAAGAGGAGAAGAAGATCCGCAAGATGGGGGCGGTGCTCCGTCACCGTGAGGTCGGGTTTTCGACGAATGTACTCTGCGCCTGGGAGGTCCCGGCAGATCGCCTTGATGAGGTGGCGCGGAAGATGAGTGAATCTCCGTCTGTGTCGCATTGTTATGACCGCGATACGAAGCCGGGCTGGCCCTATAATCTTTATACGATGGTTCACGGTCACAGTATGGATGAGTGTGAGGCGATCGCGGGAACGCTCGCGCGGGAGAATTGCGTGGAGAATCGCGTGATGATGTATACGAAGAAGGAATGGAAGAAGACGAGCATGAAGTATTTTTGCGAATGAACGGCTTCTTTCTTGAAACCGCTGATATTCGGGGGTTACTCGGATGTCGGCGGTTTTTTGTTGTTGACATGAACGAGGCGGGTGCGGAGCGCAGAGACGGATAACTGAGCTGCAGGCTAAACGTCAGACGGTTTCCCTTAATGAAGTCGCCTCAAATCAAACCGCTGCGCTTAGACAATTTGAGGCTCCGCGGGAAACCGTCTGACGTTCTTAACGCCTGCTGACGCAATGTTATCCGTCTCCGCGCTCCGCACCCTTACGTTTTGCTTGCGAGTTAAAACCACACGTATCTATGTGAACGAGGCGGATGCAGGGCGCGGAGTCGGATAACATAGCTGCAGGCTAAACGTCAGACGGTTTCCCTTAATGAAGTCGCCTTAAATCAAACCGCTGCGCTTAAACAATTTGAGGCTCCGTGG
>CACXCC010000030.1 GCA_902766015.1 uncultured Veillonellaceae bacterium | reverse complement strand
GCTCACTTATTATGGTAATCCATTTTGGTATGAGGTGGGTCATTTTTTTCCGGCCCTTTGGGTCAATTATAGTCCGGCCTTAACAGTAGGATACGAAAAGAGGTGTATTTGCATGGACAATTACGAGAAAAAAGGGTATCTCGTCAGCGATTTTCGCATCTTTCATCTCTGCGACGAGCCCGGCGAGATCCCGTTTCATTATCATGACTTTCATAAGATCATTTTCTTTTTAAACGGCAATGCGGATTATGTCATTGAGGGACGTTCGTACCACCTCGAACCGCGTGACATCATTTTTGTCGCGGCAGGCGAGATTCACCGGCCTGTTTTTCTCACGCCGGCGAGACCGTACGACCGAATCGTCATCTATATCGCGCCGGATTTTCTCGAACGCTGGAGCGAACGCGATCCGCAGCACGCGGACCTTTCGGCCTGTTTCCGTCTCGCAGGCGAAACGGAACACGTCATGCATCAGACCGCGCACAAAAACCACGACCTGCTCTTTCATATCAATAAGCTCGAAAAAACAGCCCGCGGCGAAGGTTTCGCCAACGGGCTCTATACGGAAATTCTCTTTATGGAGTTTATGATTATCCTGCACCGCTCCCTGCTCGGTCACGAACTCAAAACGCAGGCAAAAGCCGTCTACGATCCGAAGATCCAGCAGGTTCTCGCCTATATCGCCGAACATCTGCAGGAACCTTTGCGCGTTGACGATCTCGCGGGGCTCGTCTATCTGAGCCGCTATTATCTCATGCGCAAATTCAAGGAAGATACGGGCTACAGCATTCATCAGTACATCGCGAGCAAGCGTCTGCTCCTTGCGCGCGAACTCCTGCACGGCGAAAAACCCGTCACGGAGATCAGCAGTGACGTCGGTTTTGCCGATTACTCGACGTTTGCCCGCGCGTTCCGCAATTATTTCCACCAGTCCCCGACCGATTACCGCGAATCGTTGCGAAAAAGGAACTGACGTCATGTCAATTTCTCCCCAAAATTGACATGAAATCGATAAAGCCCCGATATATTCTGACAGGATATCTCTCCTATCGGAACATATCGGGGCCTTTTATATTTTATCTGTCAATAAACCGTTTCAAGGGATCCCCTCATTAAGCGACTCTCTCCCGTCGGACATTTGACTTCAAACGGACAACTTAAGCAAAATAATTAAGAGACAGTTGCCATGTGAGGTTCCGTCTTGGTAAGCGCCTCGCGGTTGACGCTGAGGGCACGCATTGAATTGAGAATTGCAAGCAAAGCGACGCCGACATCGCCGAAAACGGCAAACCAGAGTCCGAGTAAGCCGAGCGCGCCGCCGATCATAATGAGAACTTTGACACCGATGGCGAAAATGATATTTTCCCACGCGATTGCCATCGTCTTGCGGGCGATGCGGATCGCGTCATTGAGTTTATGCGGTTCATCCGTCATGAGGACAATATCCGCGGCTTCAATCGCCGCATCGGAGCCGAGCCCGCCCATGGCGATCCCGACATCGGCGCGTGCGAGAACCGGCGCGTCATTGATGCCGTCGCCGACATAACCGAGCGTTTCCTTTTCCGATTTCTGCTGCAGGAGTTCCTCGACTTTTTTGACCTTGTCAGCGGGCAAAAGATCCGTATAAACCGCGTCAATGCCGATCGTCCGCGCGACCTGCTCGCCGACGCGTTTCGTGTCACCGGTGAGCATAACGGTCTTTTTGACACCCTGACGCCGCAGTTCGGCAATCGCCTCAACGGTATCGGATTTGAGTTCGTCCGCCACGGCGAGGAAACCGGTATATTGACCGTCAATCGCGACGAAAACGCCCGTTGCACCCCGAGAAGCCGCCTGTTCCGCCGCATCCGTTCCCGAAACCGGGATACGCTCTCTTCCGTAATCGCGGAGCAGTGCCGCATTGCCGACGAGGATTTCGTGACCGTCAACCTTTGCCCGGATCCCGTGACCCGCGATCTCCTCGATGCTCTCGATTTTGTTACGGTCAACCGCACCGCCGTATTTTTCCCACGAATGACGAATCGCCGCTGCAATCGGATGTGTTGAGTCAGCCTCGGCATAAGCCGCGGCCTCGAGGAGTTTTTCCGGAGCGACACTTTCGGCCGGACGGTTCGCGACGACCTGGAATTTTCCCTGCGTCAACGTGCCGGTTTTGTCAAAAACCATAACACCGGTTTTCGCGAGTGCCTCGAGATAATTGCCGCCTTTGACGAGTACGCCCGCACGGCTCGCCCCGCCGATCCCGCCGAAAAACGCCAACGGCACGGAGAGAACGAGTGCACACGGACACGAAACGACGAGGAATGTCAGCGCGCGGTAAATCCAGACGGAAACCGGCATCCCCGTGACAAGCGGTCCCAAAACGGCGAGAAGCGCCGCACAAATGATGACAATCGGCGTATAATAACGCGCAAACCGCGTAATAAATGCCTCGGTACGCGCTTTTTTCTCCGAAGAATCCTCGACGAGTTCGAGAATTGTTTCGACGGTCGAATCTTCGTACCGCTTCGTTGTACGGACTTCGAGCACGCCGGTTTTATTAATACAACCGCTGATAATATCCGCACCGACTTCAACCGTGCGCGGCATCGACTCGCCGGTCAGGGCCGACGTGTCAAGAAGTGACGTTCCCTTCGTGATCACACCGTCAAGCGGTACGCGTTCGCCCGGTTTCACGATAATCGTCTCACCGAGTTCAACTTCGTACGGGTCAACTTCCTCGACCTCTCCGTCACGCAGGACATTTGCATATTCCGGGCGGATATCCATAAGCGCCGAAATCGAATGACGCGAACGATTGACGGCATAATCCTCAAACCACTCGCCGACCTGATAAAAGAGCATAACGGCGACGCCCTCCTGATACGCGTCAAGTGCAATCGCACCGAACGACGCCACCATCATGAGGAACTTTTCGTCGAAAATCTGCTTCGGACCGCGGCGAATGTTCTGGAATGCACCGAGCAGAACGTCCCAGCCGATCCAAAAATAGCAGGCCAAAAGAATGACGACCGAACCGATCGTATTCTCCGGAAGCGTCATACCGACGGCAAACAACACCATCGCAATCCCGATGCGCCGCAGCCCCTGCTTCAGCTTCTTCGACATCTTTGCCATTATTCTCAACCTTCTTTCCTGCTTTGACTCAGGCTTTGATCGTCACATCCGGCTCCAGTCCGTGAATGATTTTCTCCGCTTCCTTCATAATCGCATCATACTTGTCATCTTCGCAGTCCAGCGTCATCCGCTCGCCCATAAAATTGACGCGAACCTTATTGACCCCGTCGAGTTTCCCGATCTCCTCCTGCATCTTCGCCGCACAATGTGCACAATCCAAATCCAATAAACGTACTACCTTATGCATGATAATCGCTCCTTTTTATTAACATATGAATCATTGTTCATTTGTTTTTACAATTTGATTATACGTCCCAATGCGGCGTCTGTCAATACAGAATCTGACCTTTCACAAATTTTTCTTTGCAAATGACCGTTTCTCCGTCACACCGGCAGAGGGAGAACGGTTCGCCCGCCCTGCTCCGCGTGATAAAGTCGAGAGAGGGACACCGTTCCTGCCGAAAAGCTGCCGCTAAAAAAAATTCACTTTCGCTTAATTAAGTCGCCGATATCAAATCGCTACGCTTAAACAATATCGGCTCCGTGCGAAAGTGAATTTTTTTCTTAACGCTCTACTCAGCAAAACGGCAGGAACGGTGCCCCTCTCCCTTTGTTTATCCCGCTCCGCAGACCGGTCAAACCGTTCTCCCTCTGCCTCATTTATGCCTCGATAAAATCTTTAAACCGTAACGTAAGGAGTGAGGGAGGCGCATCCTGCTGACTTTGCTGCGTAGAGGCGTAAACACAAAAATCCCTTTCGCCCGGAGCCTGAATTGTTTTAGCGAAGCGATTTGATTCAGGCGACTATATTAAGCGAAAGAGATTTTTGTGTAGCCGGCAGCATGGAAGCAGGATACGCCTCCCTCACTCCGCCGGTTTTATGAAATTGTCAAAGATTATTTTTCATCGAGTGCCAAAATTTTCTGTGCTGCTTCTCCGAGATAGTCTCCCTCGACCGTCTCAATCTGCCCCGCATCACACTCCGACGCGAGATTCGGGACAATCGGAATACGCGCGAGCACATCGAGACCGTACTGATCCGCGATCTCATGAATATGACTCTTGCCGAAAATCTCATGACGCTTGCCGCAGTCCGGACACTCAAAATAACTCATATTCTCGACGAGACCGAGAATCGGAACATTCATCAGTGCCGCCATCTTGACAGCCTTCGCGACGATCATGGACACGAGTTCCTGCGGACTCGTCACAATGACAATCCCGTCGACCTGAATCGACTGGAACACCGTCAGCGGCACATCGCCCGTTCCCGGCGGCATATCGATAAAGAGATAATCAATATCTTCCCAAATGATATCCTGCCAGAACTGTTTGACCATATTACTGATAACCGGACCGCGCCAAACAACCGGATCCGTCGACTTCTCGAGCAGCAGATTCGTACTCATCACTTCGATACCGCCGGCTGAACGAACCGGATAAGCTCCTGCCGACGTTGCGCGGACTTCGCCTTTGACGCCGAACATCTTCGGAATCGACGGCCCCGTAATATCCGCATCGAGAATACCCGTATGTTTCCCTTTGCGCGACATTGCGACGGCGAGAAGTCCCGTAATCAGGGATTTACCGACACCGCCCTTGCCGCTGACGACAGCAACAACGTGTTTAATCGAACTCAGCTCATTCGGTTTCTCGTGAAGATCCTTGCGTGTATCCTGCCCGCACGTCGTGCCGCAGGAACTGCAGTCATGATTACATGATTCAGCCATGTTAATTCCTCCTAAAAATCAACTTATCCAAAAAAAAGGAGAGGTGTTTCCTCTCCTTTTTGAATCGCCTATCAGGCACCGGCCTGTTCATCCGTCGGATCCGGAGTTGCGTCAACCGGTTCCTCATCCGTCGGTTCCGGGTCATCGCCCTGAACTTTGTTGACGATCTTGAGGTTGCGATAGCAGCGCATACCCGTACCGGCAGGAATCAGTTTGCCGATGATGACGTTCTCTTTGAGTCCGACAAGCGGATCGACCTTGCCTTTGATCGCAGCATCGGTCAAAACGCGCGTCGTCTCCTGGAACGATGCGGCCGAAAGGAACGAATCTGTTGCGAGCGATGCTTTCGTAATACCGAGCAGAATCGGTTTTGCAACAGCCGGCTCGCCGCCTTCTTCGATTGCTTTCGTATTTGCCGCTTCGAATGCATTGATGTCAATGTATTCGCCCGGCAGGAAGTCCGTCGTCCCCGAGGCTTCGATTTTTACTTTATGCAGCATCTGACGTACCATGACCTCGATGTGCTTATCGTTGATTTCAACACCCTGGGACTTATAGACTTTCTGTACCTCATAAACGAGGTAACGCTGCGTAGCCTGCAGGCCGCAGACGCGCAGAATATCGTGCGGGTTGATCGAACCGGTCGTGATGCTGTCACCCGGCATAATGTGCATGCCCTGTTTTGCAGCCATGCGAGCGCCGTACGGGATCGCATATTCACGGGCTTCGCCTTCAGACGGCGTAATCGTGACTTTGCGCATACCCTTGCCGCTGTCGTCAATGTCAACGTCGCCTTCAATTTCGGCGATGATGGCATGATGTTTCGGTTTACGTGCTTCGAACAACTCTTCGACACGCGGAAGACCCTGTGTGATATCTTCGTTCGAGGCAACGCCGCCGCTGTGGAACGTACGCATCGTAAGCTGCGTGCCCGGTTCACCGATCGACTGTGCCGCGATAATACCGACAGCTTCGCCGATCTCGACTTCCGCTTTGTTCGCAAGGTCACGGCCATAGCATTTAACGCAGACACCGAACTGCGATTTGCAGGTCAGGACGCTGCGGATCGAAACTTTGTCACGAACGGCTTCGATGCGGTCGGCGAGTTCTTCGTCAACCGTATCGTTGACGGATGCGATCTTTTCACCCGTTTTCGGGTCAATGATATCTTCCGCGAGAACGCGGCCGACAATACGATCAGCCAGACGCTCGATGATGCCGTCGCCTTCTTTGATCGCTTCGACTTCGATACCGCGGACATTGTTGTTGCGGACGCGGAGTTCTTTGGCATCGGATGCAAGAATTGCCTCGAAGTTTTCTTCGCTGATCTTGTCACCTTCACCGGCGATGAGCGTACCTTCCGAGTCAATGACGTCACGCGTGATCTCTTTGCCGAGCATCTCGTGGAGCATCGCATCGCGCGTTTTGACGCGCTGTTCCTCATCCGGTTCGCCGAGGGAAATGGCTTCCGTAATCATCGCGTTGCTGAGTGCCTGTTCCGATGCGAGGGAGGAACCGCGAACCATAATCTCGCGGACACCCTTTTCGCCGATCGTCTGCAGCTCATCTTCGCCGAGGATCGTGTCATGCGGATAGAGAACTTCCTTCGTTTCCGGATCCATGACATCGGCGCCGAGGAGACGGCCGAAAAGGCTTTCGGCGAGGATTTCGAGTGCGTCCATCGTCGACGGAGCCAGACGTGCACGCGCCTGCATGAGATTGAGCGTCGAAACGTCGCAGTCTTCCTCGCGGACGATGACATCCTGCGCAACGTCAACGAGACGACGAGTCAAATAACCAGAGTCAGCCGTACGCAGTGCCGTATCGGCCAAGCCTTTACGAGCACCGTGCGATGAAATGAAGTAGTCAGATACGGAAAGACCTTCACGGAAGTTCGCCGTGATCGGGAGGTCGATGATTTTACCGGACGGGTCAGCCATAAGTCCGCGCATACCGGCGAGCTGACGCATCTGCTGTTTGTTACCGCGGGCACCGGAGTCCGCCATCATGAAGATCGGGTTAAAGCGGCTCATGTTATCCATCATGGCGTCGGCAACAGAATCCGTCGCCTGAGACCAAAGCTTGATAACCTTGTTGTAACGCTCGTTTTCCGTGATAAGACCGCGATTGTACTGACGTTCAACCTTGTTGACGACTTTCTGCGTGCCGGCGATGATTCCTTTCTTCTCCGGCGGTACGATGACGTCGGAAATTGCCACCGTCATGCCCGCAATGCACGCATAATGGTAACCGAGGTTTTTGACGCCGTCGATGATCTCGGCCGTTTTCGTTGCGCCGAAATGATTGTAACATTTCGCAACGAGCTTACCGATTTCTTTCTTATTCATCAGGATGCCGAGGCACCACTGTTTCGTTTCTTTATCCTGATAGTAATAGCGCAGTTCCGGCGGCAGAATTTCATTGAAAATCATGCGGCCGAGAGACGTTTTGACAAGACCGTATCCGTCGATACGTACCTGAATTTCCGCCTGCAGGGCAAGATTATGCTGCTGATAAGCGAGCAAAGCCTCGGCAATGCCGGTCATGACTTTGCCTTCGCCCTGTGCACCCGGGCGAATGATCGTCAAATAGTAGGACCCGAGAACCATATCCTGCGTCGGTACGATGATCGGCTTGCCGTCTTTCGGAGCCAGAATATGGTTGGCTGCGAGCATCAGAATACGTGCTTCGGCCTGTGCTTCTGCCGACAGCGGCAGATGAATAGCCATCTGGTCACCGTCGAAGTCCGCATTATATGCCGTGCAGGCCAGCGGATGAAGGCGAAGAGCGCGGCCTTCCGTGAGGACCGGTTCGAACGCCTGAATACCGAGACGATGCAGCGTCGGTGCACGGTTCAGGAGTACCGGATGTTCTTTAATGACATCTTCGAGAACATCCCAAACGCCCGGCTGTGCACGCTCGACCATGCGTTTTGCCGATTTGATGTTATGAGCGGCACCCGAAGCGACGAGTTTTTTCATGACAAACGGCTTAAAGAGCTCGAGTGCCATTTCTTTCGGCAGGCCGCACTGATGCAGTTTCAGTTCCGGACCGACCGCGATAACGGAACGGCCGGAATAGTCAACGCGTTTGCCGAGCAGGTTCTGACGGAAACGTCCCTGTTTACCTTTGAGCATGTCGGAAAGTGATTTGAGCGGACGATTTCCCGGACCCGTAACGGGGCGGCCGCGGCGACCGTTGTCGATGAGTGCGTCAACGGCTTCCTGAAGCATGCGTTTCTCGTTGCGGACGATGATGTCCGGAGCGCCGAGATCAAGCAGGCTTTTGAGTCGGTTGTTACGGTTGATGACACGGCGATACAGATCGTTGAGGTCGGACGTGGCAAAACGACCGCCGTCAAGCTGTACCATCGGGCGCAGATCCGGCGGAATAACCGGAACGACGTCAAGAATCATCCAAGACGGCTTATTGCCGGATTTACGGAACGCCTCGACAACTTCGAGACGGCGAATTGCGCGGATTTTTTTCTGGCCGGAAGCCGTACGGACTTCCTTGCGCAGAACTTCGCTGAGACGGTTGAGGTCAAGTTCCTCGAGAAGTTCCTTGATCGCCTCGGCGCCCATGCCGACACGGAACGTATTGCCGTATTTCTGCAGGGCTTCGTGATATTCTTTTTCCGAAAGCAGGCTCTTCTTCGTCAGATCCGTATTTTCGCCGGCATCGAGGACGATGTAATAAGCGAAATACAGGACTTTCTCCAACGCACGCGGAGAAATGTCAAGGAGCAGGCCCATACGGCTCGGAATGCCTTTAAAGTACCAGATATGGGAGACCGGGGCAGCGAGTTCGATGTGGCCCATACGTTCACGACGTACTTTTGCACGCGTGACTTCGACGCCGCAGCGATCGCAGATAATGCCCTTATAACGGATGCGCTTGTATTTACCGCAGTGACATTCCCAGTCGCGGGTCGGTCCGAAGATGCGTTCGCAGAACAAACCGTCACGCTCCGGCTTCAGCGTGCGGTAATTGATCGTTTCCGGCTTTTTTACCTCGCCGTAAGACCATTCGCGGATCTTATCCGGGGAAGCCAGACCAATGCGCATTGAATCAAATTTATTTACATCCAGCAAAGAGATGACACTCCCTTCTTACTCATCCTCATTGTCTGCGTCGTCAGCATCACCCATGCTGCCGATATCGGCGATGATATCATCATTGTCAGCCGATTCCTCTTCCTGCGCGGAATCTTCGTCGTAGTCATCAAGGATCGGACCGTTTTCCGATTCCGCAGGAGCGCCCGTTCCCGTCGTCGGGTCAACACCCTTGACGTCAAGATCGAGGTTCTTGGCCGTTTCGTTGATATCTTCGTCATCGTCATCCTGCAACGTGATTTCCTTAGCATCCTGGTCGAGGACTTTGATGTCAAGTCCGATTGCCTGCAGCTCTTTGATGAGAACCTTAAAGGACTCCGGTACACCCGGTTCCGGGATATTTTCCCCCTTGACAATGGCCTCGTAAGCTTTGACACGGCCGACAACGTCGTCGGATTTGACCGTAATCATTTCCTGCAGCGTGTATGCAGCGCCGTAAGCCTCGAGTGCCCAAACCTCCATCTCGCCGAAACGCTGGCCGCCGAACTGGGCTTTACCTCCGAGAGGCTGCTGCGTAACGAGAGAGTACGGGCCCGTCGAACGGGCATGGATTTTATCGTCAACGAGATGATGCAGTTTGAGGAAGTACGTGCAGCCGACCGTGACGCGGTTTTCGAACGGTTCGCCCGTACGTCCGTCGTAAAGAACGGTCTTGCCGTCTTCCGGCAGTTCGGCCGCGCGGATCGTTCCGAGAACGTCGTCTTCATTTGCACCGTCGAAGACCGGCGTTGCGATATGGATACCGGCAACGTCAGGTTTCGGCATACCGTTCTTGTCAAAGTCATATCCGGCATCACGCAAACGCTGTTCGACCGTCGGGTTGCCGTCTTTGATCTGCTGACCGAGAACGCGGCAGGCCATACCGAGATGAACCTCGAAAACCTGACCGATATTCATACGGGACGGAACGCCCAACGGATTCAGAACGATATCGACCGGCGTGCCGTCCGGCAGGAACGGCATGTCTTCCTGACGCATAATGCGGGAAACGACACCCTTATTACCGTGACGACCTGACATCTTATCGCCGACGGAAATCTTACGTTTCTGAGCGATGTAGACGCGGACAAGGCGGTTGACGCCCGGCGGCAATTCGTCATTATTTTCGCGGCTGAAAATCTTGACGTCCATAATCTTACCGGATTCGCCGTGCGGAACACGCAACGACGTATCGCGGACTTCGCGGGCTTTTTCACCGAAAATCGCACGCAGCAGACGTTCTTCTGCCGTCAGTTCCGTTTCGCCTTTCGGCGTAACTTTACCGACGAGAATATCCCCCGGGCGGACATCGGCGCCGATGGAAATGATACCTTCTTCGTCGAGGTCTTTCAGTGCTTCTTCCGCGACATTCGGGATATCACGCGTAATCTCTTCCGGTCCGAGTTTCGTATCGCGGGCATCGCATTCGTACTCTTCGATATGAATGGACGTGTAGAGATCACGTTTAACGAGGTTCTCACTGAGGAGAACGGCGTCCTCGTAGTTGTAGCCTTCCCAAGGCATATAAGCAACGATGATATTGTAACCAAGTGCGAGCTCGCC
This sequence comes from uncultured Veillonellaceae bacterium, assembly GCA_902766015.1. Taxonomy (GTDB): domain Bacteria; phylum Bacillota; class Negativicutes; order Selenomonadales; family Selenomonadaceae; genus RUG11126. Next base: position 2,201 of record CACXCC010000030.1, on the reverse strand, counting down.
GTGATCCGTTGCAGGGCCGTCGGCAATCGGCTGTTTCTCGGTGACTTCATCGCCTTTATAGACAATCGGAACCTGATTGATGCAGGTACCCTGGTTGGAGCGCAGGAATTTCTGCATTTTATACGTGTCAAGGTCGCCTTTGTCCGTACGGATCTTGATATAATCCGCCGTAACTTCTTCGACGACACCGGCATGTTTTGCAAGAATCATAACACCGGAGTCGCAGGCAGCTTTGTACTCCATGCCCGTACCGACGAGCGGAGCCTGCGTGCGCAGAAGCGGAACGGCCTGGCGCTGCATGTTTGCACCCATGAGGGCACGGTTCGCGTCATCATTTTCGAGGAACGGGATCATCGCCGTTGCAATCGAGAAGACCTGACGCGGCGACACGTCCATGTAGTCAACCGTATCGCGTCTGTGCAGACTCGTTTCCTCATTATAACGGGCCGTGACACGTTCTTTAACAAACCACTCGTTTTCGTCGAGCGGTTCGTTGGCCTGAGCAATAACGAGCTCGTCTTCTTCGTCGGCCGTCATATAACGGACTTCATCCGTTACGCGGTGATTTTTCTTGTCCACGCGGCGGTACGGCGTTTCGATGAAGCCGAACTGGTTGATGCGTCCGTACGTGGCGAGTGAACCGATCAGACCGATATTCGGACCTTCAGGGGATTCAACCGGGCACATACGACCGTAATGGGAGTTGTGAACGTCGCGGACTTCGAATCCGGCGCGCTCACGGGACAAACCGCCCGGTCCGAGTGCAGACAGACGGCGTTTATGCGTTAGTTCGGACAGCGGATTGTGCTGGTCCATGAACTGGGACAGCTGAGAGGAACCGAAGAATTCCTTAACGGCTGCGACAACCGGACGGATATTGATGAGAGCCTGCGGCGTAATGACGTCAACATCCTGAATCGTCATGCGTTCGCGGACGACACGTTCCATACGCGACAGACCGATGCGGAACTGATTCTGCAGCAGTTCGCCGACGGCGCGGACACGGCGGTTGCCGAGATGGTCGATGTCATCCGTATTGCCGACACCGTCCATGAGATTCAGCATATAGCTGATCGAGGCAAGGATATCGTTCTTCGTGATCGTGCGGTCGTGAATGTCAAGCGTCGGCGAGCAGAGCATCTTCATGCGGCTGCCGTCTTTCATCAAGACATACAGCGAAATAAGCTTGCCCTCGCCGAAGATTTCCTTTTCCTGCTCGATGTCAACGGCGTCAAGCATCTCTTCCGTGACAACGACATCTTTCGGGATAACGATCTCGCCCGTTTCCTCGTTGACAATCGGTTCTGCGAGAACTTTGCCGCGAATACGGTGTTTCCAGCCGAGTTTCTTCGTGATCTTATAACGTCCGACTGTTGCGAGGTCGTAACGTTTCGGGTCAAAAAACAACGCATCGAGCAGCTGCTGTGCATTGTCTTCGTTGGCCGGCTCGCCCGGACGAAGACGTTTGTAAATCTCGATAACGGCTTTGCCCTGTGACTTGACATCTTCACCGTCACGCTCGATCGTATTGACCATGCGAGGATCGTTGCCGAACATCTCCAGGATCTCCTGGTCGGAGGCGAAGCCGAGTGCGCGAATGAAATACGTTACCGGCATCTTACGCGTACGGTCGATGCGGACGGAAACAACGTCATTCGTATCCGTTTCGAGTTCGATCCAGGCACCGCGGTTCGGGATAACCGTAGCATTATAGAGCTTTTTGCCGGTCGGATCGATATCCATCCCGTAATAGGCACCCGGAGAACGGACGAGCTGGCTGACAATGACACGCTCAGCACCGTTAATGATAAAGGTTCCTGTATCCGTCATCAGCGGGAAATCACCCATAAATACTTCTTGTTCCTTGATTTCACCGGTCTCACGATTGATGAGGCGGACATTGACCCGCAACGGCGCAGCCAGGGTCACATCCCGCTCTTTGCACTCGTCCAGCGAATACTTCGGCTCACCGAGCGAGAAGTTTTCGAAGGAAAGGACCAGATTCCCGGAAAAGTCCTGGATTGGCGAGATGTCATGGAAAATTTCCTGCAGTCCCTCGTCGAGGAACCACTGATAACTGCTGCGCTGGATGTCCAGCAGATGCGGCATCTCCATGACTTCTTTAATTCTGGCATAGCTATACCTGGTTCGTTTGCCCACCGGCACAGGATTAAACATTAAATCCTTCACCCCTTAGCCTG
>CACXCC010000029.1 GCA_902766015.1 uncultured Veillonellaceae bacterium | reverse complement strand
GCACGGGAAGCAACGTCACGCGGTACGAGGTTGCCGTATGCCGGATACATATCTTCGAGGAAGTACCAGCGTTCTTTTTCGCCCGTTTCCGGGTTCTGACGCCATACCCATACACGACCGCCTTCACCACGGCAAGCCTCGGACATCAGACGGTTTTTATCGGAGCCCGGGATAGCCGTCGGATGAATCTGGATGAATTCCGGATTACCGATATGAGCACCCTGCTGATAAACAGCGGAAACAGCGGAGCCGTTGCAGATCGTCGAAGCCGTGCAGCGTCCGAATACCTGGCCCGGGCCGCCGGTTGCAAGGATGATCGCGTCAGCCGGGAAAGCAACGATTTCATTGGAGTTCATGTTCTGAGCAACGATACCGCGTGCAGCACCCTGTTCGTTCTTAATGACACGAATGAATTCCCAGAATTCATATTTCTTGACGCCGCCTTTGACTTCCCAGCTGCGAACCTGCTCATCAAGAGCATAGAGGAGCTGCTGACCCGTCGTAGAACCGGCGAAGCAGGTACGTTTGTTTTTCTGACCGCCGAAGTTACGAAGGTCGAGAACGCCTTCAGCCGTACGCGTGAACGGTACGCCCATGCGGTCGAACATTTTGATCAGCTTCGGAGCAGCTTCGACCATGCCTTTTACAGCGAGCTGGTCAGCGAGGAAGTCGCCGCCGTAAACCGTATCGTCAAAATGTTCATAAATGCTGTCGTGCTCACCTTTCGTATCCATGCAGGCATTGATACCGCCCTGTGCGCACAGGGAATGGGAGCGTTTAACCGGGCAGTAGGAGAACAGATCTACCTTGCCGCCGTCTTCACAGATTTTCAGCGTAGCCATGAGGCCCGAAAGGCCGCCGCCTACGACAATAATCTTCTTTTCTGGTTTTTTAGCCATTGATATTCTCCTTTTTACTTACAAGATCTTACATGACGAAATAGCTGCCCATGAAAGCAAGCGTGATCAGGCAGAGAACAAGGCAGAGGCACATGCTCAGGAAGTTAACGACTTTCTGGACGCGCGGGCCTTTGGCAATGCCCCAAGTCATGCAGAACGTTGTAATACCATTGCTGAAATGGAAGATTGCAGCGAACATACCGAGGATGTAAAGGATCGTAACGATGATGTTACCCGTGAAATAGCTCTGGAGCAGTTCATAAGAAATCGGCGTGCCCGTGATGCCTTTCGTGTAAATACGAAGGAAGAATACGTGCCAGAGAAGGAAGGCAACGAGGAACCATGCCGTCCAACGCTGGAGGGCGAACTGCCAGTTACGGGAGAAGCCGTACTGACGCGGATTGTTTTTCGCCTGAAGGGCGATGTAAATACCATAAATTGCATGGAAGAGCAGCGGAATCGCAATGCCGCAGACTTCAAGGCCGAGGAAAATCGGTTTCGGGATCAATTCCATCATAGCCAGTGCGCCGTTCAGTGCAGCCGCGCCGCCCAGTGCCATGGAGTTCGTGAAGATATGCTCGAAAATCACCATGCCCAGAATGAGCAGGCCGACCAGGGAATGAAGTCGACGCAGATAAAAAGTTGTGTGAAACATTCTATACCTCCTGTTAATGTCCGATGCGAACCGCCTGCGAGCATAGGCTGACGCATCAAATTTGAAAACGCGTCGCTAAACCAAAAAGGCGCCGCTGCCACCGTACCATAGCAGCGGTTCCTTTTGACCGTTTATCGGCGGGTTTCCCCTATTATAACTTCAGCGTGCGATACGGTTTCTGACCGATTTCGTAGAAGTTATTTCCTTCGCAGTCGATGACGACAATAGCCGGGAAGTCAACAACCGTCAAACGTGCTACGGCTTCCGGACCGAGATCCGGATAAGCGAGGACTTCATACTTCTTAACCGATTTCGCAATAAGGGCTGCTGCGCCGCCGACTGCTGCGAAATACGTTACGCCGTATTTTTTCATGGCTTCGATAACTTCCGGTGCACGGGAGCCTTTACCGATCATGCCTTTAATACCCTGTGCGAGCATCGTCGGCGTATAAGCGTCCATACGTCCGGAAGTCGTCGGACCGCAGGAACCAATCGGATCGCCCGGTTTTGCCGGCGTCGGTCCGAGATAATAAACCATCTGATCCGTCCAGTCAACCGGCAGCTTTTCGCCGCGGGCAAGCGCTTCGCACATGCGTTTATGCGCAGCATCGCGGGCGCTGATGATCGTACCCGTAATGAGAACGCTGTCACCGACGTGGAGTTTTCTCGATTTCTCTTCCGTAAACGGAGTTTCAATACGAATCGTTTCTGCCATCTCTGTTTCCTCCTCCTATTAAAGTTCGCAATGTTTATGACGGTCAGCGTGGCAGCAGATCGTTACTGCAACCGGCAGACCGGCAATGTGCGTCGGGCCCCATTCGATGTTGACAGCCAGTGCCGAAGTCGTGCCGCCGAGCTGCGGTCCGATACCCGTCTGGTTGATGAGGTCGAGGAGTTCTTCTTCCAGTTTTGCATACTCCGGTTTTGCGTTGCGGACATTCGTCGGACGAAGCAGTGCTTTCTTCGAGAGCAGAGCTGCGCGGTCCATCGTACCGCCGATGCCGACACCGACAACCATCGGCGGGCACGGATTGCAGCTTGCATGAAGGATGATTTCAAGAACAGCTTTCTTGACACCTTCAACGCCGTCAGCCGGAACGAGCATCTTGATGCCGGATTTGTTCTCGGAACCGAAGCCTTTCAGGGAAACGGTGATGTTCAGTTTGTCGCCCGGAACGATTTTCGTGTAAATGACACCCGGCGTATTGTTGCCCGTGTTCTTGCGGTTGAACAGCGGTTCGGAAACAACCGATTTACGCAGATAACCTTCCGTGTAACCTTTGGCGATACCGGCATTGACGGCATCCTCAAGCAGACCGCCCGTGATGTGCAGATCCTGGCCGACTTCGAGGAAGACAATCGTCATACCCGTGTCCTGGCAGTACGGACGATCCTCAGCCTTAGCGATTTCAGCATTCTTGATGATCTGGTCAAGAACGACACAACCGACCGGAGATTTTTCCGTTTCACGGCCGCGTTTCAGTGCTTCGTACACATCGTCCGGCAGGTAGTATGCCGCGTCTTTGCATAACTTTGCAACGGCTTCCGTGATTTGTTTTGCGTCAATTTCTCGCAAAGTAATCCCTCCCATAAATACAACTTATCACACATCTGTGGATTCATCATACCATATTTTTTTATCGCTTTCAAGCATTTCAAACCGCCTTGAAACCCTTGAAAATAGTGAACTCCGTTCACTTTTGATCCTTGCCGGGACGGCATCCGGTGAACGGTTTTCACTTGTAGTATTTGTCACATAACGGTGAGTTTCCTGCCCTTTCCGAAAAAAATTTTAAAAAAAATTTTTATTATTGTATCCGTTTGTATTTTTGATCGTCAGACGCACTTTCCTGCATATTCTGCATGTGACGTTAACGATCAATCTTGTCAGGCAGGCGAAGGATTTCGACGGACGGTTCGGTTCCTTCCGTCAATGTCAATATCATGAACGATCCCTGATATCCGTCACGGGGCTTTGCGAGACTGCCGGGATTCAGGAGGAGCATATTTTCTTCTTTGCGAATGAGTGCCTGATGCGAATGACCGAAAACGATAATGTCTGCCTTGGCGAATGCGGCTTCCTCGCGTAAAAACTTCGTTGTATACGGAATCCCCGACGCATGGCCGTGTGCGAGAAAGATCCGATGTCCGCCTGCCTCAACGACACGTGTCAACGGTGTTTTGCCGTCAGGCCAATCACAGTTGCCGAGTACGCCGAGCGTTTTGACGCCGGTCATACGGGCCAAATATTCCGCATCCTCGGCAACATCGCCCGCATGCAGCCAGAGATCGACGGGTTCCGCGATTTTAAGCATCGTGTCAACGGCCTGAACGCGTCCGTGTGTGTCACTGACAATCCCGATCTTCATTTGAGATACGCCTCCAGGATAAATACCATTTTACGGAGTGCCTGTCCTCTGTGACTGATGGCATCTTTTTCCTCCAATGTCATCTCCGCCATCGTCCGATCGCCGACGTAGAAATACGGATCATAGCCAAAACCGTTCATGCCGCGCGCCTCAAAACGAATCTCGCCGTCGCAGCGTCCCTGCGTTTCGATTTCACAGCCGTCTGTATCGGCAAAGACGAGCGCGCAGCGATAATCGGCCGGTGACGTCTCGCATCCGGCTTTCTTAATCTCGGCGATCATTTTTTCGTTGTTGGCGGCATCGTCGCCGTGATGTCCGCAAAAACGTGCCGAATGAACGCCGGGCGCACCGTCAAGTACGGCAATTTCGATGCCGGAATCATCGGCAAGGCAGGCACATCCGGTCTGCTCCGCGTAAAAGTGTGCCTTGATACGCGCGTTGTCCGCAAACGTCGCACCGTTTTCAACAGCGTCGGGAAGTTCGCCGAAATCACTGAGCGCGCAGACTTCAACGGGGAGATGGGCAAATGCTTCCTTCATTTCGCGGAGTTTGCCCGCATTTTTCGTAGCGATGACAATTCGTTTCATGAGCATTCCTTTCTTCCGGACCGGTCCGGACATGGACAAGTTAAGATCAGCCGATGCGTCCGACGAGCCAGACAAGTTCGCCGCCCAAAACGTCTTTTTCGTAGGAGATCAATTCGCGGCAGCCTTTCTCGCCGAGAGTGAGGAGTTTCGTGAGTTCTTCATGCGAGAACGGACGTCCTTCTCCCGTTCCCTGAACTTCAACGAAACGTCCCGCCCCCGTCATCACGACATTCATGTCGACAATGGCGTGGGAATCTTCTTCATAGCAGAGGTCAAGAATCGGCTCTTCCGACTCGCTGACACCGACGCTGACGGCTGCAAGGAAATCCTTAACGGGAAAGACGTTTCCCTTTTCGTAAAATGACGCGCAAGCTTCGACGAGCGCGACGAATGCACCCGTTACGGATGCCGTCCGCGTACCACCGTCCGCCTGAATGACGTCACAGTCAATGAGAATCGTGCGCTCCCCGAGTGCTTTCGTGTCAACGACGGAACGCAGACTGCGCCCGATAAGACGCTGGATTTCCTGCGTACGTCCGCTTTGATGTCCGCGCGGTGCTTCACGCGGCGTACGCGTGTTCGTTGCACTCGGCAGCAGCGAATATTCCGCCGTCACCCAGCCTTCGCCGGTTCCGCGCAGGAAAAACGGAACACGGTCCTCGACGGTCGCGGCGCAGACGACTTTCGTATTACCCATTTCGATGAGTACGGAACCGGCCGGATAACGCTGAAAATGACGCCGCATTTCGCAGTGACGCAGATCTTCCGGTCCGCGCCTATCTATACGTGGCATAGAAAAACCCCTTTCTTATATGCCGGGATGATAAAATAACAAAACGGCCTCCCTCACAGAAGAGGGAGGCCTGTAAGACGCCATTACTGTTTGGACTGGCTTTCCTGGTACTGGCGGTAATTTTTAATGATGCAAATCGGCGTCTTCTGTGAAGCATTGCCGAACGGATTATCGAGCAGCAGTTTTGCCGCCATAGGTCCGTTGACTTTGTCCGTGACACCGACAACGCGCGAACGTTTGAGGTCATTGACGTCAGCGATCATCGCGCCGAAGCAGCCGAGACGTTCCTGAATCTTTTTGACAACGCCGTTCGGATCCTTCGGGCCGTAAACGATGCATTTGTCAAACGGCGGCATTGTACCCGTGACGTCATCGATGAGCGCTGTCTGCTCGCCGCCCCATTTATAGAACAGGCCGTTCTGTCCGACGAGTTTGCCGAGGAAACCGGCAAAGAGTGCCGCCGCGACACGCCATTTACCTTCGACGTCCATAAGGGACTGCATGCCGTGCGGGCTGGCAAGACTGCCGTAATCCGGGATAAACCGGCAACAGAACTGCGCAACGCGCGTAATATGAAGATCTTCCGGATGAACATAACGTCCCTGCGTGATTGCGACAACGCTTTCGGCGCAGCAGATGAGATCATTCGGGCCGACCTTGCCCTTCGTATAACGTTCAATGCTGTCGACGATATCATCCTCTTCGGTCAGAATACGCGTCGGCACCGGAATACGGTCTAATTTATCGTTATCTGCCATTGCTCTGATCCTCCTTAGTCGCGTACCAGCGTTACGCCGGCGAGTTTAGCGATTTCTGCAGCTTTGAGAACGATACGTACCTTGGAATAATGCCACGGCGTACGTCCCGTTTCCATATAAATCAGATCGAGCGGCAGATCTACCATATGGGTGAGTGCCGTTTTGAGATCAAGTCCCTTGCGTGCCGTCAATTTGACTTTGACAATGACATTCATGCTTTCCTGATGTTCGATAAGCACAGCCTCAAAATAATCGTCCTCACGCGGGCAGCCTTCCGTCTCCGCCTTGCCGCGGGCTTCGATCGCATCATACTGCTCATACGGCAGCTGCGGACGAACGATCGCGTCCATGATCGTGCAGACCTGCTTGCCTTCATTGGCAAAACGAACTTTTGACGAAAGCACCATGCTCGTGTCATCCTGCGACTCCACGACAAACGGCGTACGTTCTTCCGTGTGCACGACAACTTTTTCTTTGCCGGCTACGGCCAAATAGAGCTTCGCTGCAATGACAGCGAGGACAATCAGCCCTACAATGATCTCTAACACTATCACAACCCATTCCTCCTGTTATGACTCGCTTTTCGCATTCTTTTCCTGCCGAAGCCCTTCGCGGAGCTTCGCGTAGTATTTGTCCGGCAGACGCGTGATATGACCGGTTTCCTGACTCGTAAAGACATTCAGCGAATGCCCCGTGACGAGTACGGCACCGTCATTCTTGCGCAGGATCCGGTACGTAAAGGCCATCTTGACTCTCGTCAGTGATTCGGCTGTCGTTTCGATGAGCAGCACATCGTCAAAATGCGACGACTCATGGTACTTTGCCTCCACCTCGATAATCGGAAAGACATAGCCGTCATCCATGAGTTCCCCGAGTGTAATCCCGAGTGCACGCAGATATTCAACACGTCCGATCTCGAACCAGCGAATGTAATTGGCATGATGAACGACCGCCATCGCATCCGTATCGTAAAAATTGACATGATGTTCCGTAACGACTGGCATATCCTGTTTCTCCTCCCTTGACAAATCCATTGTATAGACTAGATCAAAAGCCGCGGAAAGTCAAGGCATTCAGCGGATCTTCTCTACGATGTCAAGCTGTTTCATATAACGATCCAGGCGGGCGATTTCCTGCGGATCCGTCACACGGCGGCCCGAATAGTAACAGGTAACGGTCTGCGGCAGATTTTCAAGCTTGCCGCGTTCCCGAAGCTGACGCGTCAGTTCGCGCACCGTGCCTTCGTTGCCGTCGACGAAATGCATCGTTTCCGGCATGAGGCGGCGCAGGACACCTTTAAAATAGTTGAAATGCGTGCAGCCGAGTACGAGAGCCGAATACTTCGAAAGATCATACGGCGCAAGCTGGTCCCGCAGATACGTTTCGACGGCCGGCGAGTCAAATTCCTGACGCTCGGCAAATGTCACAAGCTGCGGCAAAGGCAGTTTGTCGACGAGATGATCCTTGTCAAAATGATCGAGCAGGACTTTCATCTTGTTCCCCGCAACGGTGATCGGCGTTGCAACGACGAGGACGCGGTGTTCACCGTCAATGTCAAGGGCTTTTTTGGCGGCCGGTTCCATGCCGATAATCGGCAGATCGTAACGGCGGCGCATCTCGGCGGCCGCAACCGACGTCGCCGTATTGCAGGCGACAACGACGGCTTTGACATCCTGACCGATCATAAAGTCAAACGCCTCATCCACGTAGGAAAGTACCTGTTCCCGCGTTTTGACACCGTACGGGACGTGATCTTCATCGGCATAAAAAAGAAACTGTTCCTGCGGCAGGACCTGCATCGCGTAATGCAGGACCGACAATCCTCCGATCCCCGAATCAAAAAAAGCGATTTTCATAGAAATGCGGACTGTGCCGCATTCACTTCCTTTCCTCTGTTAGTCGAAATCATTATAACAGGTTCATTGGCCGCAAACAACAGAAGATTTGACACCGGGATAGGATTCCTGCTATAATAATAGCACTGCGGAGAGGTGTCCGAGTGGTTTAAGGAGCCGGTCTTGAAAACCGGTGATGCCTCACAGCACCGTGGGTTCGAATCCCACCCTCTCCGCCATAATTGAAAACACAGTCCGGAGATCATGTCTCTGGATTTTTTTGTGCACCCGATTGACTGCAGAAAGGACATTGCCATGGAAGACTCCTCGTTCCTGACATTTCAGGGGCACCTCGACAGCGCCCTGCGTTTGGCGTGTGCCGGCATTTCGCACACGCATCCCGGTCATAAATTCGGTCCTTCCGTCCGTTCGTACTACCTGATCCATTATATTTTTGACGGATGCGGTACCTTTTTTACGAACGGCACGTCCTATCATCTGCACAAAGGACAGGGCTTCCTCATTCGTCCCGGCACGCAGACAACGTATCAGGCTGACGAAACGGATCCATGGTCCTATGTCTGGATCGGCTTTGCCGGAACGCTCGCAGCCGAAACCGTACAAAACGCCGGTATTACCCCGCACGAGCCGATATTCCATACGGACGCGTCAGACGAAATCCGGAACTGTATCACGACTCTGCTGGATCATTCCCATACCAGTGCGGCGGACCATTTTTACAGCCTTGCCTGTTTCTACCGCTTTATGAGCTATATCGCGCTTGCCAACAAAGAACGCCTCGCCGCGACGATCGACGATGACTGCGTCAATGCCGCGATCATCTACCTGCAGGATCATATTGCCGAGCCGCTTACCGTGCAAAAACTCGCGGCACATGTCGGACTCGACCGCAATTACCTCACGACGCGGTTCCGCGAAGCCGTCGGACAAACGCCAGGGAAATACATCCAGACATTCCGCCTGACACTCGCGCGTCATCTGCTCGAGTCTTCCGACCTTTCGATCAGTGAGATTGCCCTGCAGTGCGGTTATCAGCGCACCGAGGCACTCACGAAAGCATTCCGCACGCAGTTCCGTACCGCCCCGAGTAAATACCGCCTTCGTTTCCCGCATCAGCGTGCGGAGACATAAAAAAACCGCATCGGCCGTTCCTCCGTGAACGGATCCGATGCGGTTTTTATTTTCCTGTCGACTCTTTATTCGGCTTCGAGTACGATGAGATGCGATTCAAAGTCACGCGCCATATCCGCGCGGTCCGGTACTTCACCCGCGGCGGCGTCACTCGTCACGAGTCCGACATTCTCGAGTTCGCTGCCGTAATGCAGGCCGAACGATTTGCCGTTTTCCTCCGTCAAGCGATAACGGACATTTTCGGCAAGTCCCTGCAGCTGCAGACGGTGATACGGGCCGTTGACCTCGTTAAGGATGCGCGCGTACATGACGACAGCCTGTTTTTTGTCTTCGGAAACGACCATCCAGGCCACGTTGTTGCCGCGTCCTTCAAACGGACTCTGCAAACGGTAATACGTGCCGCCGTGAATGAGTCCGCGGTATTTCTTGTAAAACGCGATCTGCGCTTTGACTTCTTCGCGCTCCGCCGGTGTCAATTTCGCGAGGTCAAGTTCATAACCGAATGCGCCGAAGAACGCGACATCGCCGCGCGTCTTGAGCGGCGTATTGCGGTTCAGCTGATGATTCGGCGTAATGGAAATATGTGCACCCATCGAGCTGACGGGATAGCCGTACGACGTACCGTACTGAATGCGCATGCGCTCAACGGCATCCGTGTCATCACTCGTCCAAGCCTGCGGTGCAAAATACAGCATACCTGCGTCAAAACGGCTGCCGCCCGAAGAACACGATTCAAAGAGAATCTGCGGGAATTCCGTCGTTAAACGATTGTAGAGATCGTAAACGCCGAGCACATAGCGGTGGAAAATCTCCCCCTGCTGCTCCGGCGGGAACGCCACGGAGTAACATTCCGTCAAACTGCGATTCATATCCCATTTGATATAAGAGACTTTCGACTCGCGCAGAATTTTTGCGATCTGATCGTGGATATTGTCAACGACTTCCTTGCGCGAGAAATCGAGTACGTACTGGTAACGGCCGTGCGAAGCCTTGCGTCCCGGTACATGCAGGATCCAGTCCGGATGCTTTTTATAGAGATCACTCGGTTTATTGACCATTTCGAGTTCGACCCAGAGACCGAACTTCATGCCGAGAGCCTCGATGCGCTCCGAAAGTCCCTTGATCCCGTTCGGGAGTCGTTTCGTATTGGCCTGCCAGTCGCCGAGTCCCGAGCGGTCGCTTTCGCGCGTCGAAAACCAGCCGTCATCGAGGACGAAGAGCTCGACACCGCATTCTTTCGCCGTTTTCGCAATCTGCACGAGTTTATCTTCGTCAAAGTCAAAATACGTGGCTTCCCAGTTATTGATGAGAACCGGACGTTCCTTATCACGCCAATATCCGCGTGCCACGCGCTGACGCAGCAGGCTGTGCATCGTCTGACTCAGCGTATTGAGACCCGTGCTGCTGTACGCGAGCAGTGCTTCCGGTGTCTGGAACGATTCGCCCGGATGCAGGCACCAGTCAAAATTATGCGGATGGATACCCATCGTGACGCGCGTGACATTGTACGTGTCAACTTCCGCCTGCGCAAGGAAATTGCCGCTGTAGACGAGCATAAACGCCATGGCTTCGCCGTTTTCCTCATCCGTATGCGGACGTTTGAGCATGACAAACGGATTGTGCGTCGCACTCGAAATGCCGCGCAGACTCCCCACGGACTGAATCCCCTGCTCGAGATGACGAACCTTCAGCTGACGCTCGCGGGACCACGAACCGGAAAACTGCATCCAGTCATAATCGCAGTCCGGCAGATCGAGTGACAGACTCATCGCACGCGTCAAATGACACGTCTCCGCCCCTTCATTGACAAAGCGGGCGCTGCGTGCAATGACATCACGATCCCGGTAAATCGTATACAGCAGGACGAGCTTGACGCCGGTCACCGTATCCGTCAGGTCAATTTCGAGCGTATCGGCTTCCGACGGATCCTCGACGTACGCTGCCGGCAGATTGTCAAGTTTCGGTTTGCCTGCGTAGATTTTATGACCCGTATACTCGAAATTCGTAATGCGGCTGCCGTTTGCCTGCAGGATTTCCAGTGCCGGTTCACGATAATCCGTCGTGCCGTAAGACGGATATTCCTGACGGATATGCTCGAGCGAAAACATGCGGTCGCCTTCAAAAACATAACTCGTCATCGGGCGCTGAATCATCTCGACAAGATAGCCGTAATCCTGATCCTCCGGTACGCGTTTGCCGAAGTAAAGCTGACCGAGCTGGTTATTACGCAACACCTGAATGATGTAGCTGACGTGTCCGTTAAAAAGATGGAATTCCTTTGACGCCTCATGATAAACGATGCCCATGAAAAATCCTCCCGTCTGATAGAAATCGTTTTCTAAATACCTGTAGTCTTATTATACTGAATTTTTTATCATTCAAATAGACATATTTGCTGAATAAACCTGTCTACATGATGAAAAAATGACGTCATATCACTTGCTGACACGATCAAATGCCGCCCGAATATCGCGTTCAATCGCGTCGTCGTGGCGCGATAAAACCATAGCAAGCGTTTTCAGCGTGCAAAGCATCTGCTGTTCGAGTGCTTTGTCATGCTCCTTCTTGTGCAGTTCCCCGGCGTAAGCCTCGACGGTACAGTCGTAAAGATGCGTTACCTGTTCTTCCGTTAACATAAATCTTCCTCCCGAAAATCCACGGATAAAATGAGGGATGAGTCGTGCCCATCCCTCTTCATATACGTCAAATGTCAATTCCGATACGCTTCCGGCAATGCAAAGCCGAAATACTGCGCCGCGTTGCGGTAGCAGATATTTTCGACGATCGTACCGAGATCGTCAAAGTCGGCCGGGAACTCGCCGCGTTCGACGAGGTTGCCAATAAAATTGCAGAGAATACGACGGAAATACTCCTGACGCGGATACGAAAACAGCGTCGTTGCCTCCGTCGCCATGCCGATCGAATCACCGAGTACCTGCTGTTCCGCGAGCGTCGTGAGCTGCGCTTCGATGCCGCTCTTTGTCTGATTGAACCACCAGGCTCCGCCGAGCTGCAGTTTCCCGGACATATCCGCGCCCTGGAACGAGTCAAGAATCGTCGCCAGCATCGTCCGGTCAGCCGGATTTGCCGAGGAAAGCACGAGTTTCGGCAGACTTTCTGCGAGATCCATCGCGTTAAAGAGCTTAACGAGCCCGTCTGCGTGCGCGTAACCGCCGATGCAGTCAAAACCGGCGCGGCGTCCGATCTCCGCAAGGAAACGGCTGTTATTGTCATAAAGCGCGCCGAGATGAATCTGCATAACCCAGTTGCGTTTGCAGTAAGCATGTCCGAGGAACGCAAGCAAAGCCGTCTGGAATTTCGCGGCTTCCTCGGGCGTTGCTTCATCCTTGCCGTTGACGATTTTGCCGACGATATCATCAAGTTCGTATTCCTCGGCCGGAGCGAAAACCGGATATGCGAGCGAATGATCCGCCGTACGGCAGCCTGCGGCATGGAAGAAGTCAATGCGTTTCATGAGCGCATCGCGCACATCCTGCATCGTCATGATCTCGATCCCGGCTGCGGCGCCGATGTCATACTGCATATAATTTCCCCAGTCCGGATCCTCGATATGCAGCACATTCGTCATATTCATCATCGGTACGACCGTCGTGTCAAGTCCGTCTTTTGTCTGCTGCAGCTGTTTTGTCCAGATCAGCGGATCTGCGGCGTCCTCAAGCGTCGAAATAACCGCGACACGGAACCGGCGCAAAATGCCGCGCGCCGAAAGATTCGGTTCCGCCAGTTTTTCGTTGGCCGTCTCCCAGATATCCTCGACCGTTTGGCTGTTGAGCGTCCAGTCGATCCCGAAATACCGCTGCAATTCCAGATGCGACCAATGATAGAGCGGATTGCCGATCGCACCGGACAGGGCCTCGGCGAAACGTTGGAATTTTTCCCGCGGCGTCGTCGCACTGCCCGTAACAAATTTCTCCGGCGTCCCGTGAGTACGCATCAGACGCCATTTATACGGATCTTCCGCCACCCAGGCTTCCGTCAAATGATAAAACCGGCGATCCTCGACGATATCGCGCGGATGCACGGCGCAATGATAGTCAATGATCGGCAAATGTTCCGCATGACCGTGATAAAGCCGCTCAGCCGTACGGGTTTCCAGCAGAAAATCATCGTCCATAAACTGTCGCATCGGATATTCCCCCTGTCTATGTGTCCGTAAATCGGTACGTATTTCTTTTTGTTTCTTCTTCTATTGTATGATTTTTCTGTTCCTTTGTCGAGGATGAAAAATTCGTCCTGATTTGTGCTATAATAAGCCTTATCACATTAAAGGAGGAGTTCTCTTGGATATCCTGTTTTTCCTGGTGCTCGGCATCGGCGTCGGCACATTCGGCTCTCTCGTCGGTATCGGCGGCGGCATGATCTGCGTACCGATTTTCATTATGCTGCTTTCCGACGGCGGTGTTTATCCGTATTTTCATACCGCTGCCCAAATCGCGGGGACGTCGCTCGTCGTCGTACTCGCCAATGCCGTATCGGGCGCTCTCGCCTACATTCGTCAAAACCGCGTCTTCTTCAACGCGGCAATCCCGTTCGGTATCGCAACGCTCCCCGGCGCGTTTCTCGGGTCAAAGATCGTTGACAAGTTCCCGATGACAACACTTGACTTCTGGTTCGGCCTTTTCTTGCTCGCGATGGCCGTCATCATGTATTGGAATTCGACGCATAAACCGCGCACGGATATCCTCGAGCTTCCGGACGATTTCCGTTATAACCGCACGCTCGGTATCCTCGCGAGCCTCGGCGTCGGTTTCATTTCGAGCATGTTCGGCATCGGCGGCGGCGTCATCCACGTCCCGCTCATGGTCTATCTGCTCGGTTTCCCGGTTCACATTGCAACGGCAACGTCGACGTTTATCCTCGCCATCTCGTCCGCGGCCGGCGTTGTAACGCATTTCCTCATGGATCATATCGTCTGGATCCCGGCGATCAGCATTTCCGTCGGTGCCGCCATCGGCGCTCAAATCGGTGCCCGCGTGTCCCGCAAAACAAAGTCAAAAGTCATTCTGCTGATCCTCTCCTGCGCCATGTTCGCCATCGGACTGCGCCTCATGATTATGGGATCATAAAAAATATCTTTTGACACGACCGGGAGAGGGGGCACGGCCTTGACCCCTCACACTGCCGGCTAAAAAGGCGGGGACGCAGGACTGATCCTGCTGACACGCTGCCGGCTATAAAAAATCCGCTTTCGCTTAATTATAGCCGTCTGAATCAAACCGCTACGCTTAAACAATTCAGACGGCAGGGCGAAAGCGGATTTTTTATAACGCCTCTTCGCAGCAAAGTCAGCAGGATCAGTCCTGCGTCCCCTCACGTTTCGGTATTGACGTCAATACTCCTCTCAAAAAGGCTCCGCCTGTTCTTGCCAACATCAATTTCTCGAGATTCGTTAGAAATTGTAACGGTTCTACGGTATGCAGCATTGTACGAAAAACGTAAGGAATCGGGGGACGTTTCGAATGCCGTTGCTGCAAAAGCGTTAAGAAAAATTTTTGGTTTCGCCGGGAGCCTGAATTATTTTAGCGCAGCGGTTTGATTCAGGCGACTATATTAAGCGAAACCAAAAATTTTTTAGCGACAGCTCAGGCATCCGAAACGGAACGGGAACCAACTGCCGTTGCCGCTGTGCACATACCCGAACGTCTCACCGATGCGCACAACCCCGCGCGTATACTTAAACACCGGAAACAGCGGCCTACCGAAAAAGCCGAACTGACTGCCGTGCGTATGCCCCGTCAAAACGAGCGGAACACGCCGCTCGGCACCGTCATCGATAAATTCCGGATGATGCGCGAGCAAAATCACGGGCGCATCCTGCGGCACATACTCAAACGCCTTCGTCATAAACGAAGCGCGCTGACGCCTGAACGCTTCTTTATCGCGTGAAAACGGATAATCGACGCCCGCAAGCCAAAACGAACGTCCCGGTACCTGCTCGGCGCGGTTAATGAGCACATGAACCTGCGTCTTCTTGAGCAGATCTTTAATATGCGGCAAACCGCGGTAATACTCGTGATTGCCGAGACAAAACCAAATGCCGTCCGGAAACGCCGCACACCAACGGTCAAGTTCCGCCGCCGCTTCGTCATTCTGTTTGATGTCATCGAACAGATCACCCGTTATGACGAGCATATCCGGTTTTGACGCCGCCGCGCGCGCAAGGAGGTCATGCAGGTCCGCAACGGTAAAGAACAGTCCCAAATGCACGTCACTGATCTGCGCGAGACGATACCCCGCTTCGTCAACACCGCGCATCTTGACGTCAAATGTCCGCTCGACGACATGGCTGCGTTCGTAAAGTCCGCCGTAAGCACTCATTCCCGCCGCCGCAATCGGATAGATTGCGGCTTTTTTGAGCAGACGTCTCCTTGACATGTCAACCGGAGCAGCCATCATATGACGGTAAAAAAAACGGCAGATCACGGCAAGCAGGACGAGGAAGGACAAGATCAATTGAAACATAAACCAGAGCACGATCGCGAGCATCACGGGCGCGGCCGAAAGCGGCTCTCCCGGACGCAGACCGTGACGAACGAGCCAGACAATCCCCGCCGCATCACCGGCCAAAATCAACAAACGGCAAACGAAAAGTGCCTTTCCCTGCAGTACATAGCGGCTGAACCAAACGGCAAGAACCGCAATCACGGATGTCATCGCCATCAAAATCGTTCCGAACGTTATCGCCACGTCATCACCTCCCAAGATTGTGTTCTGATTTTACCATGCTTTCCGCGCCGCTTCAAACGAAACACAAAAAAATCCCCTCCGCATCCGCTCGGGACTGCGAAGGGGATATCTCTCAACTGTCATCAGGCCATGCCGCGCAGATGGGCAAGTTCGGCCTGGCGTTCGCGATAATACCAGCGAACCGATTTACCGATAGAACAACGTACTGCATCCAGTTTCCCCTGACGTGCGAGTTTTTTGAGCTCGGCGACGTCAAAGCCGCTGGTGGATAAATAACTTGCGGAAAGGAACCCTCCTCGTCTTAAAATTTTACGATAGCTTGAGCTGTCACGACGATCCATTTCTAGCGTTTTGATAGCCATAAAATGTCCCCCCATAGTATTCATATGAGTTTTCCGTTGTCTTGCGCCCCCGGTGAGAACGGGTTCCCGAAACAGGCAGCTGCTGGCGGAATACATGCAGCACTCCGCTGTCATTCGGTACGGTCTGACGCCCGGCCGTTCAAAGGATTCAGCATTTCATCCTTTGTACAGTTACATTATACCATATTGACGTGTAAAGTTGTACTGTCTCATATACTTTTAATATACAAATGTTCGTAAAAAGTACGTAATTTGACAGCGAAACCGTCAATCCTGACGCCCGAGATAAGCGAGGATACCGCCGTCAACGTAGAGAATCTGTCCGTTGACAAAATTTGACGCGTCAGACGCGAGGAACACGGCCGGTCCCATGAGATCTTCCACCGTTCCCCATCGTCCCGCCGGCGTACGTACTTTGATAAACGCGTCAAACGGATTGCCCGGTTCGCGAAGCGGCGCAGTCTGCGGCGTCGCAATATACCCCGGTCCGAGACCATTGCACTGAATGTTCTGTGCACCGAATTCGGAAGCGATGTTCTTGGTGAGCATTTTGAGTCCGCCTTTCGCCGCCGTATACCCGGCAACCGTTTCGCGTCCGACTTCGCTGAGCATCGAACAGATATTGATGATTTTGCCGTGACCTTTTTTGAGCATGCCCGGCAGGACGGCGCGGGAAACAATGAACGCGGCATTGAGGTCAATGTCAACGACCTGACGGAAGTCCGCCGCCGTCATGTCAAGCATCGGGATGCGTTTGATGATGCCGGCATTGTTGACGAGAATGTCAACGGGGCCGAGATCGGCGGCGATATCCGCGACCATCTGCGTGACAGCCGCTTCGTCCGTCACGTCGCAGAGATAGCCTTTCGCCGCAATGCCGTCACGCTGATAATCCGCGAGCGCCTGATCCCGGTGTTTCGGGCTGCGGCAGTTGAAAACAATTTTTGCCCCGGCCTGCGCGTAAGCTTTGGCGATCGCGTAGCCGATTCCGTAAGCGCCTCCCGTTACGAGTGCGACTTTACCTTCAAGAGAAAACGGATTCGTCACAATGGATTCCCCCTTTTTTACGGTCAAAACAGGATTTCTATATGTAAGAATTCGACTTTTTCGTCATCATTCCTCTTTTCTTTTTCTGCCTTTTCCCGTCAAAAGCACAGAATTACAGCGATTAATATGATTTATGATACTATCGACTTATAAACAAATTCTTGTTTATGTAACATATGTCACAGTATTTCTGAAAAAATTTCGCTATGCTTATAGTATACGTAAATTTAACCATGATTCGCATCCGGGATCTAACGTCTCGCCCGGTTGTAATCTGCTATTTTCCAATCACGTGGAGGCGCTGTTATGGAATCTATAGTAACCAGGTTGTACGAAATCCCCGGCAGAGTCCGTAAGGTCAACAAAGGAGAAACTGTCTTTTATGAAGGAGACGAAGCCCGTTATTTTTACATTGTCCGCGCCGGACATGTCTGTATTTCCAAGAGCGTCAGTTCCGGCAGGACACTCGCGTTGCGCCTTGCGCGCTGCGGCAGTATTATCGGAGAGCAGGTTCTCTGTCATTCCGGTAATACGTATCTGTTCAACGCCGTGGCAAAGACCAAGTCGGAGCTTTATGAGATCGAGTTGAATACACTTGACGATTATCTCATGCACAAGCCCGATCTCGCGTACACGATGTTGACGATCGTGAGCCAGCATATGCGCAAGCAGCATACGAAATTCCGGGATTTGATTCTCTACGGCAAGAAGGGAGCGCTCTGTTCGACTCTGCTGCGTATGGCCCGCAGTTACGGAGAACAGACGGCGGAAGGTATCCTGATTACGGTACCGTTTACGAATCAGGAGCTTGCCAATTATTCGGCGACGACGCGCGAGAGTATGAACCGCATGCTTTCGGATCTGCGTCATCAGAATGTCATTGAGAGCCGCGGCAAGAATATTTTGATCCGCGATATCAATGCGCTGGAACGGTTTATTGAGTGTGAACATTGTAACAGTATGCTCTGTAATGTCGAGTAAAGTTTGGACGGCATGAAAAGTCCCCGCAGGATTTCGGTTCTGCGGGGACTTTTCGTTTCGGATTCATATAACGCGGGAGAAGGGGCGGCGCTCCCTCACGTTTATTATACTAAACTCACCTTCCTGTCAAAAACAGGATGAGTTCGACGGCGGTCGGGATGTCGTCAAGGGCAAAGGTGCGGATTTCGGAGTTTTCGTCAGCGCCTTCGGAGGTAAAGACGGCGGCGGTTTCGTCGTTGATGTCAAGTTCTCCTTTGTCGCGCCAAAGGGAAATGAAGGGCGCGGCGCCGTGGCTGCGGCTTTCGATGAGGATGACGTCAACGCCGGTGATCTTTCGGGCGACTTCGACGAGTTCCGCGCGCTGCGGTGTTTTCTGTTCGATGAAGTATCCGGACGGGGAAACGACGGCGACGGCGGACGCTCCGGCCTCGCGGAATCTCCAGCTGTCTTTTCCGGGTTTATCGATGTCATATCCGTGACAGTCACTTTTGACGACGCCGATGCGCAGACCGGCTTGTTCGAGTTCCGGGATCAGGCGCTCGATAAATGTCGTTTTTCCCGTGTTTGACACGGGTGCCGATATCGTGACGAACGGGATTTGACGCTGACGGTTGATTAGACGTCCTTTCGCGAGGCGCCAATCCGCCGGCGTGTTGACGTTGAAAAACATTCGGCTGCCTTCAAACGGCACGAGTTGTATGCATTCCGTCGGGATGACCGCTCCCAAACGGCGTTTGTCACGGATCTGCCCCTGTACGATACCGGGCAGGAGATCACGATGGTACAGTCCCGCGAGCATTTGCCGGTATCCCCCGGCTTCCGGGATGACCGCTTTATATTTTGGCCGTTCCGATGCTGCCGTCAAAAGCGGCTGCAATGCGGAAAACTGCAAAAACGGCTGGTCACAGGAAATGAACAGGATCCATGATGTTCTTGCATGTTCCAGCCCGCCGCGCAAAGCCTCGATCGGGCCCTGATCCGGTCTCGTGTCAACGAGGATTTTCAGGCGGTACCGCGCCGCGAGGGTTCGAAATTCATTCGTGATGCGATCGGCGGCCAAAAAAACGGCAGCAAAACGGAAACGATCGGCTTGTTCCAAGAGATGACGAAGCAGCGGAACGCCCTGCCACATTAAATGACGTTTATCCGTTCCCATCCGGCTGCTTTTTCCGCCCGCAGCTATGACGAGCGTCACATCTTTCCACTCGATCATTTTCTGCCGCACTCCGCGTCATCGCCGCGCAGGATGAAAATGCCGTGTTTCAGTGTCGGCAAAATGAAGCCGAGACATTCCTCGACGGCCTTAACACTGCCCGGCAGATTGACAATAAGCGTACGACGCGCGATTCCCGCCGTAGCACGGGAAAGCATCGCGCGCGGCGTTACCTGCATGGAAAACGCCCGCATCGCTTCGGCGATCCCCGGTGCCATACGCTCACAGACGGCCTCTGTCGCTTCCGGCGTGACGTCGCGTACGGAAAATCCCGTTCCGCCTGTCGTAACGACAAGTCCGATGCCGCGCTCGATATAGGCTTTGAGGTTCTCTTCGATCTTCGTCTGATCGTCCGGCAAAAGATCACGGGCTACGACGGTATAACCCGCTTCCTTCAGCATTGCTTCGACTTTCTCGCCGCTCTTGTCTTCCCGTTCGCCGCGAAAGCCTTTGTCACTGAGCGTTAAAACAGCCGCGTCAAGCGGGATCGGACCCGTAAAAATCTCGAGTTCATCACCGACGCGGACCGTGCCGCCGTGAAGTACACGCGCAAAAACGCCTTCGCGCGGCATAATGCAGTCGCCGACCTGATGGTAAATCGCACAGTGCGCATGGCATTTCTTACCGATTTGCGTGATTTCGAAAACGGCTTCGCCGGCGCGGAGACGCGTTCCGACAGGGAGTTCCTTAAAATGGAATCCCTCGGCGACAACGTTCTCGCCGAACGCACCGAACTCGACCTTTGCGCCGCGTGCACGGAAGTCCTCGATCTCCCCCTCGCCGAGGAAACTGACCTGACGATGCCATTTTCCTGCGTGAGCATCACCTTCGATGCCGTATTCCGTAATGAAATGAACTTCCTGAACGCCGGTTTTCTGAATACCGCGGCGGTCGCTGATGCAAAGTGCTGAAATTTTACCCATTGTCTTCTCCTCGTTCCTGATAACTCCGTTGACAAGTCAAACGGTTCGTCAACCGCCGACCTGATACATAAACCGTGAATCCCCGCCGCTTTCGCCGAAATGATGGCGTTCCGGCTTACGCCGAACGGCGCGGGCTATTGTTTCTTCCAAATCTTCCCCTGAAACGCCGCTGCGTAAAAGCGGGCGCAGGTCAAGTCCGTCACGCGCATGGAGGCAAAGCTTCAAAAAACCATTTGCCGTCAAACGCACGCGGTTGCAGGACGTGCAGAACGGATGCTCAATCGCGTCAATAAAGCCGATGACACCGCCTTCCGGCAAGTCATAATATGACGCAGGGCCCGCACAGTTCTGACGGTCAAGATGCGGCAAAAGCGTGCCGTAATGACGCGAAAGCATCTCCCGCAGTTCATCCGACGGGATCCCTTTGAGGCCCGAAGCCGCAGCACAGCCGATCGGCATGAGTTCGATAAAACGAAGCGGCAGACCGCGCTGACGCGACCAGTCGATGAGGCCGATGATTTCGTCCTCGTTGACACCGCGAAGCGGTACACAGTTGAGTTTGACGCGAAGCCCTGCCGACTGCGCCGCCTCGATACCGCGGCGGACTTCTGCGGCCGCGTCACTGCGGGCAATATCGGCAAATGTCTCCCCGTTAAGACTGTCAACACTGATATTGACATGTGTGAGTCCGTTTCGTTTTAACGCTTCCGCTTTATCCGCGAGCAAAACGGCATTTGTCGTCATGGCGACCGTGTCAATTCCGGGTACCGCGTGAATCATCGCAACGAGATCCGTAATGTCACGCCGTACGAGCGGTTCGCCGCCCGTGAGTCTCACTTTGTGGACGCCGAGTTTCGCGAGTGCCCGCACGACGGCCGTAATTTCGTCAAACGTCAGAATTTCTTCGTGACGCATGCGCTTGATGCCTTCTTCCGGCATACAATAGCGGCAGCGCAGATTGCAGCGGTCCGTGACGGAAACACGCAGATATTCGATGGTTCTCTGATATCGATCCCGCATCAGCCGCTGCTCCTTTCCGCCTGATTGACCCAAACCGTAACGCGCGTCCCCGGATCGAGTGCTCCCGTTCCGCCCGGGATGTCTATGAGCGCATTTGCGCGAACCGCCGAGTACAGCGACCCCGATGCATGCTGACCCGGCACGGAAACTTCGCCTTCGTCATACATTGCACGGATGAGTCTTCTGCCGCGGCTCGTTTTCGGGAACGCATTCGTGAGAACCGCTTCGCGTTTTTTCATCAGCAGATCCGGTCGTCCCGCCATCTGCGCGAGAATCGGGCGAACGATGAGTTCGAACGTCGCATATGCCGCAAACGGATTGCCCGAAAGCGCAATGCCGAGCGTTTCGCCTTTTTGATACGTCAAAACCGGCGCGCCCGGCTTCATATTGACACGCCAAAACAGTCTTTCTGCTCCCATCGCAGGTACGACACCGTGCATAATGTCTTTTTTCCCGACGGAAACGCCGCCCGTCGTAATGATGATGTCCGCTTCCGGCTGCAGTTTTCCGAGCACTGCCGCGGCTTCGTTGACGTCATCGGGCAGACTGCCGACAATATTCGGGTCAAAGCCCATTTCTTTCAAACGCGAGCCGAAAAGATACAAATTGCTGTTATAAATACGCCCCGGCTGAAGCGGTTCGCCCGGCTGGAGAAGTTCGTCGCCCGTGCAGGCAAGGACAATACGCGGGAGTCTGCGTACCTTTACCTTTGCCATGCCGAGTGACGCGAGGACGGCAATCCCCGCCGCCCGCAGACGATCGCCGTCACGGAGCACGCAGGTGCCTTTTTCGATGTCTTCGCCGGCAAAACAAAAGTTTTCGTGATGATGGAGCTCGTACGGTACAAAGAGCGTATCTCCTTCGACTTTGACGTCTTCCTGACGCACGACACAGTCCGCACCTTTCGGGATCGCAGCGCCCGTCATCAAGCGGAGCGCTTCGCCCGGTTTGAGTTCCCCGTCAAAATACGCACCCGCACATTCCTCCGCAACCACGCGTAATGACGCCGGTTTTTCTCTTGTCGCGCCGGCCGTTTCCACCGCCGCAAACGTATATCCGTCAAGCGGAGAACGGTCAAACGGCGGATTCGCAAACGGCGCCGTTACGTCACCGGCGAGAACGCGTCCGTCTGCCTCTAACAGCGGCAGTTCTTCCGTATCGGTAATCACTGTTGCCCGCTTTTTCAGGAAGTCAACGGCTTCCTCGAGTGTCAAATCCTGCATATTAAGACCTCCCGAATGCACAGCGCGGATAATGGCAGACCTTGCAGTTCATGCAGAGGCCGCCGACACCGCGGCTTCTGACGTCACGACGCGTCAAATGTTCGCCCGCAATGAGCCGCGGCAGGAACAGGTCAAAAACGGTCGCCGGCGCGAACATGACGCAGCCCGGCAGGCCGAGAATCGGCACCGTACGCCCGTCCTTTTCCCAATAGGAAAGCAGGAACATCGCGCCCGGAAGGACCGGCGCGCCGTACGTTTCGATCTTCGCCCCGACGCCCTTGATCGCCGCCGGCGTCATGTCATCCGGGTCAACGCTCATGCCGCCCGTGCAGAGAATGAGGTCCATTCCTGCGTCGAGCAGTTCTTGAATCGCGGCCTCGATATGCTCCTTGACGTCATCGGAGAAACGATGCTCGTCAACCTGCAGGCCGAATTTATGCAGTTTCGCGTCAAGCACCGGCGTAAACGTATCTTTGATGCGCCCGAGGAAAACTTCCGTGCCCGTCGTAACGACGCCGACTTTCCACTTTTTGTACGGCGCAACGCGCAAAAGCGGCTCCGTACCTGCGACGCGTTTTGCCTCGTCCATCTTCGTGCGGTCGATAATGAGCGGGATGACGCGCATACCGGCAAGTTTCGTTCCCGCCTTCACCGGAAAATGCTGCGGCAACGTCGCAATGGAAATATCCTCGAGGTCATCGAGCGCATTCAGGCGCTCCTCGTTGACATAAAACACGCCGTCAATGGTCGTCTTGAGCTCAATCTTACCCTCTTTCGGCTTTGACGCCTCCATGTATTCATTCTGACAAAGATCGCGCAGCACTGCGGCCGCCTCGTCTTCGTGCATTTTTGACGCGTCATTTTCCCAGACATAAATGTGATCCTTGCCGAGCGACAACAAGACCGGGATATCCTCCTCCGTGATCACATGTCCTTTGCGGAACCGCGCATCTTTCGTCACGCCGAGCACGATCTGCGTAATATCATGGCAGAGAATGTGTCCGACCGCGTCAACCGTTCTGATCTGTTTCATATCGTCACCTCAAAAAAAGACTGCCTCCCCGCAGTCTGAGGGAAGGCAGTCTTTACCTGCATTATGACTGACCCCTTTTCAACTACGGAAGGCGAAGACATTTCTGTCTCCACCCGGTGGGTCCCGAAGGACCAGGCGCAGCGCCGTGACCTTCGTTTTAGGCGCTTTTGCTCGGAGTTATGATTTGACTCTATTGTACGACAAAACCGAAATTTTTTCTGTATCATTTGTTCCTTTCTTCCGGGAAAAGCGATTCAAACAGAGAAAAAACAATACGCATCTGTGATAAACGTCATTGACATTGACAAATCCCCTTCACTAAAATGTACATTGAATGATCAGCGAAAGGAGTTTTAGCAATGCTGAATCACGGACTGACTCACTTCGATGAGCACGGACAAGCCATTATGGTTGACGTCAGCGGCAAGAAAGAAACCTACCGCGTGGCTGTAGCCAGCGGTGAAATTCATGTCAATGACGCGGTTTATGCAGCGATTGAACAGGGCAACGTCAAAAAAGGCGACGTTCTCGGCGTCGCACGCATCGCCGGCATTATGGCGGCCAAAAAAACGAGTGACACGATCCCGCTCTGTCATCCGCTGCCGCTTGCGAAGTGCAGCATCGATTTTACGATGGTCCCGGAAACGCGCACCGTCTGCGCGGAAGCCACCGTCAAAGTCACCGGACTTACCGGCGTCGAAATGGAAGCGCTTCATGCCGTCAGTGTCGCCCTGCTCACGATTTATGACATGTGCAAGGCCATCGACAAGCGCATGGAAATCACAAACATTCATCTCGACCGCAAAAGCGGCGGCAAAAGCGGCGATTTCGTCCGCTGAGCGACTTCTCTCCGAGCAAAAGCATCTAAGGATCCGTCTATGATGCTGCGCCTGGAATCGAGAGATCCCACAGGGTGACCGTGGAAACGCGGCTGCCTCCCATTTTTGAAAAGGAGAACGACAAATGAATAAGTTATTTACCCTCACAGCAACGGCAGTACTCGCTCTGCCCCTCATTCTTACCGGCTGCGGAGGAGGAGACGGTGCGTCTTCCTCGTCCGCCTCTTCGAGTGCCCAAACATCCGCAAAAGCCGAAAACGTCGAACTGAACGTTTCGGCCGCGGCAAGCCTCACGAACGCGATGCAGGATATCGCAAAAGACTACGAAGCTGCTCATCCGGGTACGAAACTCGTCTTTAACTTCGGCAGCAGCGGTGCGCTCGAACAGGCCATCGAACACGGCGGCGCGGCTGACGTCTTCGTTTCGGCCGGTCAAAAACAGATGAACGACCTCGAAAAAGTCGGTGAAGTCATGGACGGCACGCGTATCGACCTCCTGCGCAATGAAGTCGTCATCATCGTACCGAAAGAAGACGGCAAAGACATCAATTCGTTTGACGCACTCGCCACGGCACCGGTTGAACATATCGCGCTCGGCGATCCGAAAGGCGTCCCGGTCGGTCAGTATTCCGAACAGATCATCAAAAAACTCGGCATTGAAGAAGCCGTCAAAGCAAAAGCCGTTTATGCTTCCGATGTCCGTCAGGTCCTCTCGTGGGTTGAAACGGGCAACGCCGACTGCGGTGTTGTTTACGCAACGGATGCAGCGATCTCCGACAAAGTCCGCGTAACGGCAAAAGCGCCGGCCGATTCGCATAAACCGATCATTTACCCGGCTGCTGTCGTCAAGAGCTCGAAACAGGAAGCTGCTGCGAAGGAATTTTTAGCATATCTCCAGTCGGATAAAGGTCAGGCTGTCTTTGCCAAATACGGATTTGACAAACCATGATGAGCTGGTCCCCTCTCGTCCTCTCCCTTGAGACGGCAGTCTGCGCGACGGTGCTGACGTTTTTCCTCGGCATCGGCCTTGCCTACTGGGTTCTGCGCCTGCCGCACGGACAAAGTATGGCTGACGCGCTCATTACGTTACCGCTCGTTCTGCCGCCGACTGTCGTCGGTTTTTTCCTGCTGCTCATTTTCGGCAAACGCAGTTTTATCGGCGGTATCCTCGCCAAGGCCGATTTTTCCCTCGTCTTTACGTGGGAAGCTGCGGTTATCGCGTCATTTATTGTCTCTCTGCCTCTCATGTACCGTACGGCACGCGGTGCTTTTGAACAGCTTGACGGCACGATTGTCGCCGCCGCGCGCACGCTCGGGATTTCGGAGTGGCGCATTTTCTGGCATATTCTGCTGCCGAATGCGAAAAGCGGCATCATCGCCGGCCTCGTACTCGCGTTTACGCGCGCGCTCGGCGAATTCGGTGCCACAATCCTTTTCGCGGGCAATATTCCGGGTAAAACGCAGACGATGAGTACGGCGATTTACGCTGCCGTACAGGCGAACGATTATGACCTTGCCTTTACGTGGGCGATCATCATCGGTACATTCTCCTTCGTTTTCGTCACGGCCCTGAATCTCTGGCTGCGCCATAATCGTCAGGGGGCTTCATCATGGAATTGACCGTCAACCTGCAGAAAAAGCTGCGCCACTTCACGCTTGACGTCAATTTGACGATCAAGGACGAAATCCTTGCCCTGCTCGGCGCCTCCGGCTGCGGCAAAAGTATGACACTCAAATGTATCGCCGGCATCGAACGTCCCGACAGCGGACGCATCGTCCTCAACGGACGTACGCTCTACGACAGCAGTAAGGGCATTAATCTGCCGCCGCAGGAGCGTCATGTCGGTTATCTTTTCCAGCAGTACGCATTGTTCCCGAATATGACGGTTGCCGATAACATCCGCTTCGTCGCCGTAGGAACCAAAGCCGAAAAAGAACAAGCCGTGCTGGAAAATCTGCACCGCTTTCATCTCGACGAACTCGCCGATGCATGGCCGCGCGAACTTTCCGGCGGCCAGCAGCAGCGCGCGGCGTTTGCGCGAATGCTCGCGAGCCGCCCGCAACTCCTGCTTCTCGACGAACCGTTCTCGGCACTTGACAGTTACCTCAAATGGCAGCTCGAACTCGAGCTGTCCGAACTTCTGAAATCCTTCGGCGGTGCGGCCCTGCTCGTCTCGCACGACCGCGGCGAAGCGTTCCGACTCGCCGAGCGGATTGCCGTCATGCAGAACGGTGATATCGAAGTCATCGCGCCGCGTCATGAACTCTTCGCGGCACCGCAGACACGCGCAGCGACGCTTCTCACAGGATGCAAAAACATCTCCGCCGCCCGCCGTATCGATGAACATCATCTTGAGGCAACGGATTGGCATTTGACATTGACGTCAGCTGCCCCCGTTCCCGCGGATCTCCGTTACGTCGGTATCCGCGCTCATTATCTCGAAGCGCGGGATGCCTCCGGCGAGAATACATTTCCCATGGAAGCACGTCAGGTCATCGAAGACACGTTTTCAATGCTGATTATGACCGCCGCTTCTTCCGAAGCTGCGGCAATCCGCTGGGAAACGGGCAAAGACATTTGGCACAGCCTCGAAGGACATCCCCTGTACCTTCACTTCCCTCCCGATCAACTCATATTGCTCACACGCTGAAACAGATCAACAAAAAAAGAGAGAACCTGAACGGTCAATGTCATTTAGTTAAGGCTTTTTGACACCTAAAAACCACTCAACAGAAGTTTCTGACAACTGTTGAGTGGTTTTTTATTTTGTT
>CACXCC010000028.1 GCA_902766015.1 uncultured Veillonellaceae bacterium | reverse complement strand
GAAGGTTATGCTGCCGGTATAGCAGAGGTGACGGAGAAGGTTATCCGGAATCAGTTAAAACGCGGGGCAGATTATGCTCAGATTGCTGCAGATACAGAAACCAGCATTGAGGAAGTTGCTCGCGTGGCCAAGAAGTATGGCATGGAGAAATAGATAGTATTTCATACAGGTATGAGAATTGAATACGGACGCATGGAACCGTCAGGGTGATAAGCCCTGGCGGTTTTCTTTCTTTTCACCATTCCTCTTTCCGTTCGTGACTTTTGCGGTGATTGGTGATCGTCGGCAGACCCATTTCGTCGAGGATTTCGTTGACTTCGTCGACATTGTAAATTTGGCGGCGGATGAAGTAGGTGACGATGAGGTCGGTTTTGCTGCTTTTGGTCAGGGCATAGCCGGCGCGGTTGAGGAGTTCCTGCGTTTCGTCGAATGTGAGTTTGAGGCCGAGTGCGAGGGCGAGGACAGTGTCTTTGGAGGGATGATAGTCTTCGTCATTTTTTATTTTGGAAAAGTGGGCTTTCGTGATGTCCGAACGTTGGTAGAGTTCGGCGTTGCGGAGGCCCTTTTTTTGAATGAAATCCAGCAGGAGTTCGCGGAATCCGGGTGCCATCATTTGCTGGATGCCGCGTTGCAGGGCTTCTTTGGCGGCTTCGCTGAGCGTTCCTTTGTCGAATTTGCGGGGAGCTATCACGGCGGGGCCGATTCCGATGGCAGAGAATGATATCGAATCTTCCGGTTTGTAGTTCCGCTTGACATACCGGCGAACGGCGCGCAGCAGTGCGTCTTTTTCTTGCTTGGTCATACGATCACCTCTCCTGTTTGCTGACCATTATTTCTGCACGGAGCGGCGGAATTCCTTTTTCCGGTTGCCTTTTTGTTGACCTTTTTCTGTTCCGGTCGCGTTATCTTAGATGTATGAAAAGAAATATTTGCGGTAAATCGGGCTGTCGGGGGCAAATTTAATACTGACAGTGATATTTCTATTCCTATTGCCCAAAATTTTATCATCAACATTATGAGATAATTAAAAGTGGAAAAAGGAGGCATGAATTGTGGGACTCACGTTTGAAGATAAGCGCTTTCTTTTGGGGTTGAACATCGCTTATTACCGTCGCGCGAAGAAAATCACGCAGGCGGAGCTGGCCGAACGGGTCAACGTAACCAGCAATTATTTATCCCAAATCGAGCGCGGCTTCAAAACCACATCACTTCCGGTTATTATGTCAATCGCAGATGAACTGGGCATCTCGGAACAGGATCTGTTCGATTTTCGGAAACGCTACCCGTCAAAATGAAGGAAAGATAAGATCCCCCCAGGCCGTCCGGTTTCGATCGGGCGGCCGTTTCTGTAAATTCGTAAGGTCGCCTGCTTGTTGACCTTTTTCCGTCCCGCCTGCGTTATTCTGAGAGCAGAAAAGAAAATATTCTCAGCATAACGAAAGGATGAGAGATCATGAACAACATGTTTGAAGACTTTTTACTTCTCGCCGTCGGCGGGATCGTCGGCCTCGCGGCAGGAGCGGCGCTTGCTTCGGATGATGATGACGAAGACGAAGAAACGGATGCAGCCGCCGAACCGGTTGACAAAATCCTGAACTCGGTCCGCGATGCGGCGGGCGCGGCGCTCGCAAACTGCGAAACCGACGAAGAACGCGAAGAAGTCCGCCGCGAAATCCGTCAGGCTATCGAAAATCTCAAAGAAAGCCTCGCCGCTCATAGCGCGGTGACCGCGGAAGCGGAAGAAGTTGACGCCGAGGTTGTTGACGTTGACACGGACACGAAGGAGAAACCGTCCGGCAAAAATGACAATATGTACACGCTCCGTCAGCTGATGGAAAAACTCAATGCAATGCTTGATGAGACCATGACCGATGTCAAACCGAAAGAGGGCGGGGCACAGATGTAAAGGAAAAACCACATAAAGTTCGTGTATATTTGTTCCGCTTGTATTTACGGGGGGGACAAATGGACTATAATAAAAGATAAGCGGAAACAGGATTTAAAAGGAGGAATTACAATTATGAGAGATTTGCAACTTGCGGAAGCGTTGCAAGAATGTCAAGAATATGCGCAATTCGGCTATGATTTTGCGAATAAGTCCTATCGGGAAATCCATAAAACGTTGAAAAAGGCTCGAAAAAAGCTTCAGGAAACGGATCGCAAACAGTCGTACGTTGACCGTATTGCCAATTCGGCTGTTATCGCACGAGAACGAGAAAACGTCGAAGCACTTCAGCGCATGGATGAAGAAATCCTGGACAATCTGGATACGCTTCTGGAACGGCAAAAAGAGTTTTCTATCGTCGTTTTCGGTCGAACGATGGCAGGAAAATCGACGTTGATGGAAATTCTGACGCACGGTAACGGTGAGAGTATCGGTAAAGGAGCACAGCGTACGACCCGTGATGTACGAGAATACCGTTGGAAAGGCATGAAGGTGACGGATGTACCGGGCATCTGCTCATTTGACGGACGCGAAGATGATGCTCTCGCGATGAAAGCAGCAAAAGCAGCAGACCTGATTATCTTTCTGATTACGGATGATGCGCCGCAGGATTCAGAGGCAGAAAAGCTTGCAGAACTCAAGGATCTCGGTAAAAATGTCCTCGGCGTTATTAATGTGAAACTCGGACTTAATATGAGCCGTCGTAAAATGGCGCTTCGTGATTTGACAAAGAAAATGAACGATACAGCGCGTATCGACGAGATTTGCAATCAGTTCCGTGCCTATGGGGAGCGTTACGATCAGGATTGGAGGAATCTGTCTTTCGTCGAAACACATCTTCAGGCTGCATATCTTGGTAAGGACGATCCCGAGCTTTATGAACTGAGTAATTTCGACGCTGTTGAAGAATATATTCTGAATAAGGTTCAGAGCGACGCATGCTTCCTGCGTATGAAGACATTTATTGATAACGTCAGTAAACCTCTTAGCGACCATATTGCAAGTGTTTTGGACGATGAAACGGAGACGGTCGATACCGCGTTTACCTATCGTAAAAAATGGCATGAGCTTGACGATTGGCATAGTGGATTTTTCGATGAAACGCAGGATAAATACTATCGTTTTATGCAACGCTTGCGGGAACAGGTAAATGAAGCAATTGTGGACTTTGCCGAGGATAATTACGAGAATCAGAATGCAGGCGAAGCATGGAAGACTGCCGTTGCTGCTATGCATCTTGAACGTCAATGTCAAAGCTTTCTTAAAGAGCGGGCAGAAGTTTGCAATCGCAAACGGCAGGAATTAGCTGATGAATTTGCTACAGAAATCCGGTTCTCTTCTAAGGTAAATGCAAATTCGGGTAAAGTCGATATGGAAGATATTACCGATTTCAGCAGCCTGTTTGGCGGTGCGGCAGCCGTAACGGCACTGATTCCGGGAATCGGCTGGGGCGTCTCTATCGGACTGCTACTTTTATCATTGTTTTCTGACAGCAAGCAAAAGCAAATTCGCGAAGCAAAAGAAACGTTGCGGAATAAGCTGCATGAAGTTATGGATCCTGTCATGGATAAAATCGGTGACCAGGTGGTTAATCTTCTCAATGAGGAAATCTTGCAGAAAGGCATCGGCGGTTTCCGCCAGAGCCTTGTTGATATGGATGAAATGTTCTTTGAACTTGCGGCAACGCAGGGAGATTTGGCTTATGATTTAAAATGGGAACTGCAAAAGGCAAATGCATTATTATGGGAGATGTCTCTTCATATAGCGGGTTTGTCCGAAGACGATACTCCTAAAAATAAGTATACGGAGAATTGCAGAATTCCGGGCAAGGCATTTGTAATTATTATGCAACAACGGTTGTTAAATCAAATATTTGCACGAGTGATGGAACTTTGGGATGAACCCGTACATATCGTTTGGGGAGATCCCGAGGACGAGGATGAACTAGTTGCATTAATGGATCAATGGCTTGGTAAAGATGAATGGATGATGGATGCATTTCCATATGATAGTGAAAATGATAAGAAAGTTTACTATACGCATATCCTCAGTGATGACATTAATGAGGATTCTGTCAATTATCGGTTGGCGCAGCAACTGTTCTCTCAGCCAATTCTTCGCTACTGATATTCGGAAGGGGAAGACTATTTCATGGAAACATTCGAACTTGGTACATTTACCGAGAAAACTGCAGCACTTCTTCATGATGCACAGGAAAGTTTTAAGCATTATGATCTGCCAATGGATGACCTTCCTGTATTGCATACATCAGATGACGAAGCAATCAAGCTTGTTTTTGTCGGACAATACAGCGCGGGAAAATCGAGTATCATTAAGATGCTAACGGGCATTGATACGGGAATCGGTGCTGCCATTAAGACACAGGAATCACATACGTATGAGTGGAACGGCATTGACATCATCGATACACCGGGAATTCAGACGGGAGTACATCCGGATCACGATGAGATCACGTATAACGAGATCGACCATGCGGCTCTGTTGATCTTTGTTATTACGAATGAAGGCTTTGACCAGACAATCGGTGAGCATTTCCGCAAGCTTGCGATCGAAGGGAAGCGCGGCGCCAATATGATCCTTGTCATTAATAAGATGGATCGAGCCGTGCAGGGTAACTCACCTGAGCAGCAGGAAATCATGCGCCCGGATATTGAGCGGGTTATTGCGCCGTTTACTTTGGATCAGTTGTATACGTCTTTTGTCTCGACAGATCGCTATGAAGAAGCTTTAGCCGAAGAAGAGGATGAAGAATTTCGCCAAGAACTTCTTGAAGAAAGCGGCTACGAAACGTTTATCGCGCATCTCAACAATTTTGTACAGGAAAAGCATGTATCAGCGCGTTTACAGAAGCCACTTTACGGACTTGCGGCGGCCATCGGCAGTATTGTCGGAACAAAAGAAGAGGAACACGCGATTGAAGGTGCAGAGGAACTTGCAAAACGGAAACTTCGCATTGCAAGTGAAGGACGTGAACGTTGTGAGTCTATGCTTCAGGATATTGCACTGACCTGTCAAAGTGATATTAATGCGATTGGGCGGCGTGCCAGTCTGTCAATTCAGTCGGGGGTGGATGAAGCTACTGTTCAGCAGGCTCTTTCCAATGCATCGGAAGAAGTTAAGCAGCGTATTCAGCGTTGTACGCAGGAAATGAACCAAGCATATCAGAATATTTTTGCCGGTGTTGTCAAGGAATTTGATGAGCAACTCGATACCCCGTTTGCCAAGAAGGTCATTCAGGAATTGCAGGAGAGCCATATAGAATTCGCAGGAGAATCCGAGATGCAGCCACGTCCGTCCTCTGCGGTTGTCGAAACACCTCTTGGAGATATCGATCTTCATGATGGTGTTAAAACTTCACAGCAAATCGGCAAGGGAATACTGGATCATGCAGTTAAATCAAAGAGTGCTTTGGCAGGGAAATTGTCAAAAAGTACCCCACTTACCGGTTTTTCAGACGTACTTGGTTCATCGTTAAAGGGTTTCTCTGGTTCGGATATTCATAGCGTTGTCAAGGGCGCCGGACACTTTTTTGATGTTAAATTCGCACCATGGGAAGCGCTTAAAATAACGAAAGGCATTGCGATATTCGGCAAGGTATTAGGAGCTGTTGGTGCAATTTACTCACTTTATTCAGCGTTGACTGCGGGTGATAAAGCGGCGGAAGCAGAACAGAAGATTCGTGCCGCACGTGAGGATGTGCGTAAAAAGTTTGAGGATGGCGCGAATCAAATCTATAGTGAGCTTATAGGAGCTATGCATACGAGATTGGCAGAACAACTTGATCCGATGATTGACGAGTTGAAATCAAATGTGCAGGTTTTTGAAGACCGGAAAGCGACGATTGCGGCATATTCAACAGAATTGCAGGATCTTAATGAACGTACACAGCAATTGTTGACAGAGATCCAGAGTGCCGCAGATGACGGAAAGACGGCTTAAGATAAGACGATCTTTGAAAATCGAATAATTCAAAAAGAATTATTGCATATTATAATTTCTTGGCGGCCTCTTTGCATTAAAAATTATTTTCAGAGGTTGTATTTTTGTTGACCTTTTCAGGTCTGAATGCGGTATCCTAGATGTATCAAAAGAAAATCTTATAATGAAGGTTAGGAGGGATAACGATGGTTTCGATGGAAGTAGTAAACACGCATAATAACAGCATCCGTAAATGTGCCTTTTGCAAGTACTGGTACGACCCGACCAATCAGGCAATCCGGCCGAAAGCACCGAGAGCCGGTTTCTGGGAGTATCACCCTAGAATGAAAAATCAGTGCTTGTCGCGCGGGATGGAGACGGAGAGTTTTTACGGTTGTAATCGGTTTGAATGCAAGCTGCCGTGACACGGAGTTTGGAGGAATGACCAATGGATCAAAATCAGATGGTACAAAAGATGGAACAAATCATGGACTGGTCGTATACGAAAGCGTTAAACGGCGTACCCGGAATGGGCTCTGTTGAGGAGCTGGCTCAGGATTATTTGAAAGGCTCCGGAACTCTTGAAGAGAAAGTTGACAGTTTGATCCGTTGGCAAAATGCAAAATGTGCGACGTCCGGATTTATTACGAATTTAGGCGGAGTTCTTTCGATGCCGGTCGGTATACCGGCAAATATTTCAAGCGTCCTGTATGTTCAGCTGCGCATGATCGCTGCGATTGCTTATATGGGCGGCTATGATGTTCGTGATGACAGAGTCAAGACGCTGGCATTTGTCTGCTTGTGCGGGAATTCAGTGGAAGATCTCCTGAAAGATGCAGGCATTCAGATCGGGAAATGTGCGGCAAAGAGTCTTATCCGTAAAATCCCTTATGCAGTGATCCTGAAGATTAACCAGATGGTCGGATTCCGGCTCGTTACGAAGTTTGGTCAGAAGGGACTTATCAATCTGACGAAAGCCGTCCCGTTTGTCGGCGGCGCGATCGGCGGTTTGATCGATGGTGTCAGTACGAATACGATCGGCAATCAGGCGAAGAAAATGTTTATTATGAATCAGTAATAGAAGGTCTATTGTGAAAGTGTGAACAGGCTGCGAAGAGGCGAAAAAGGCTATTGCGGAGATAGCGTGATCGTGCTGTCAAATTGACGTACGAATAAAAATAAATCGGCAAATTACAGAGTGCGTGTCGTTTAGACAGCAAAAGCGCAGCTTGACGGCTGCGCTTTTTGGTGTCAAATTGATGCATCCTGTAATTGCTGATTACATACAACAGTTCCTATCTCTTTTTGTGTCCTTGCCGAGAAGAACAGATTATGTTAGAATTTTTTCAGGTGCTATCAATAGATAGGCGGTTAATCCTGGCCCCGGAAAGGGGCGATGCTTATGACGCTTTATGATTTTTTATCATTGGTGTTCTTGGTTGCGATTTGCATCGTAGCTTTGAAAGCATAAAAGAATAACCGCCTAAGATTGGACCCTTCAGGCGGTTATCAATTTTGTAACGTTTGATTCGGGGCTGACCGCTTATCGATAGCACCGGATTTTTCTATGTTTATTATATCGTATTGCGGAACAAGCGTCAACTATCGTTCAACCGCTGCTTTAAATCCGATGAACACGGGGTGAGAAAAATGTGTGAAATCATGGAAAATCTGTTGAATGAAAGCCGCAATGAAGGGCGTATGGAGGGCCGTATTGAAGCAGAACAGAATATGGTCATCCGTCTGGTTCAAAAAGGCAGATCTCTCACTGATATTATTGATGCTACGGACTGGTCTCAGGAACAGATCCTTGCTTTCCTGCAGTCGAAAAATATTCAGTTGGCACAGTAACAAGAAATAGAGTCTCATTTTTATTCTGACATTAAAAGCGCAGCTTGACGGCTGC
Source organism: uncultured Veillonellaceae bacterium (assembly GCA_902766015.1). Lineage (GTDB taxonomy): Bacteria > Bacillota > Negativicutes > Selenomonadales > Selenomonadaceae > RUG11126. The sequence goes on along the minus strand of CACXCC010000028.1, from coordinate 2,410 downwards.
GCTTTTTTGATGCCCGTAATACCTTGTCATTTACCGGTTTTGATATTTCCGTACGGATCGGCAGAATTCCTTTATGAGGTTGCCTGCTTGTTGACCTTTTTTTGTTCCGGCTGCGGTATCCTAAATGCATGAAAAGGAATCCGTAATTTTTATCGGAGAAAATTTGCCGGACAGAAAGAAGGTATTCATGATGGAAACGATCGGTGAGTTTATTTTGGGGATTATTATTCTGGTATTGACTGTCGTAATTTTTATGGGGATCATGCGGAATACACGAACCATTTCGCTCAACGGACCTGTCGGATTTTTGCAATCCTGGATGAGCAGTTTGATTTTCAGCATCATTATTGCGACGATCATCGGCGGCTTGCTGGCCATGTTTGTCACGTGGGGTTACCATCTGATTGTGGCGCACTGGAAGGTGTTTTTGGGTATCGGTGTTGTTGTTATTGCGCTCATTGGTTACGGTGCAAAGGGATCGAAGAAGGAGGAGGATAACGAGCAGGGACCGCAGGAGTAAAATTAAGTGCCGCGGAGTTTGCGCGTAAGTTGACGCATAAGCTCGTGATGGGCGAGGTGTTTCGGGTGATGAAGGGCAGGCAACTGCGAAAAAGGCAGATCAATCATTGACGTTGACAGGAAAAACGACGGTTTCTCGATGCGGAATCGTCGTTTTTATAGGAAAAGGTAAAGGTTTTCCGGATTGTTTCGGAGAACCTTTACTTTTTTGCATAATTTTATATAATAAAGTAAAGGATTCGAGCAAAGGGGGCGGAGAAATGTATTCGTATGACGGGCTGAAACGGAAATTGACGGAAGCGGGGATCGGGAAAACGGAGCTCGCAAAGCGGCTGCGGATTTCTTCGCGGACGATCGCGAAAATTGCGCGGGGGGAGAAACTGTCTCTTCGCGTGCTGCAAAAGATTGCGTCGTATTTTGACTGTGAGCCGGGGAATCTTTATCGGGAGATCAGCGATAATCCGCTGCTGCAACGGCTGCGGGAGGAGAAAGCAGCGGGGATTTCCGGCGGCATTTACCATGAACTGCAGGTGCGCATGACGTATAATTCCAATCATATCGAAGGGAGTCGGCTGACCGAGGATCAGACGCGGATGATTTTTGAAACGTCAACGATTGATGCGGGAGACGGCGTGCCGGTTGACGACATCCTCGAGACGGTCCATCATTTTCGTGCGATTGATTATGTGATCGATACGGCGGAAGATGCGCTCAGCGAGGAGGTGATCAAGCATCTGCATTTTATCCTGAAGCATGACACGAAGGATGCAAACCTCCCGTGGTTCGCGGTCGGCGCGTATAAAAAGCGCCCGAATGTCGTCGGCGGAAAGGAAACAGCGAAGCCGCATGACGTTGCCCCGCGTATCCGCGCGTTGCTGGCAGATTATCAGTCAAAGGAAACGGTGACCGTCGAGGATATCATTGCGTTTCATGCGGAATTTGAGCGGATTCATCCGTTTCAGGACGGCAACGGTCGCGTCGGGCGGCTGATCGCGTTGAAGGAATGCCTGCATTACGGGATTGTGCCGTTTCTTATCGAGGATCGTAAAAAAGCCTTTTATTACCGCGGACTTGCCAAATGGACGGAGGAACGCGGCTGGCTGATTGACACATGCCTTGACGGGCAGGATACGTTTCGCCGGTTGCTCGCGATGTTTGAGATTGACATGAGGGCGTAAACTCCTTTCCCTTAAAATAAGACCCAAAATAAGGGAGGAGGGAATTGAATAAGGGATAATGCGATGTGTTTTGAACACACGAAAAAAGCCTCCGGGAATTCCCGAAGGCTTGACATGTCAAATGGTGCGTCTGGCAAGATTCCAGAACACTTACCTGACGCTTTTTCGCTTGATACAGTCTGCTATTCGCGATAAAATGATAACAAAAGGGGGAATGAGCCTTGGACATGAAAAGACCGTATAACCGGCAGCTGAAACCGGCTATCTCGATCAATATCCTGCGTTTTTCGTTCCTGCCTACAGAGGATCCGTTCTCGAAGTACGTGGTCTATGACGTCAAGCATCAGCACCAACTAAGTAATGATCTGGAATTGGATTTTCTGGAAATTCCGAAGTATAAAGCTAAGCCGGTCAGGGAAATGTCGCGCATGGAGCGCTGGTTGGCGTTTTTTGCCAATAAGTTGAATAAACAGGAAAAGGAGGAGCTGGCCATGTTGAACCCGGAAATTGCCGAGGCTATGGATGCCTCGGAGCGTTACCTGATGGATGAAGCCGCTTACAGGGAATATCTGCAGCGTGAGTCAGCCATTTGGGACTATAATAACGATATCAACGGCAGTCGTGAAGAAGGTTATGCTGCCGGTATAGCAGAGGTGACGGAGAAGGTTATCCGGAATCAGTTAAAACGCGGGGCAGATTATGCTCAGATTGCT
>CACXCC010000027.1 GCA_902766015.1 uncultured Veillonellaceae bacterium | reverse complement strand
CTATTTGATGCATTCCTCGATGAAGTTTATGCTATTGAGTGTGTTTCTTGATTATGAGTGTTCAAATTCAACTTGCAATTTACCGATTTTCGGGAGCAGCCGGATTTTGCTTTGCGGGGATGCGTTTCAGACGATTTACGAGTGGCGCGGATCACGGCCGCAGACGGTTTTGCGGGCGTTTCGGGAAGAGTTTCATCCGCTCGAGATTGCACTGCGGCGCAATTACCGCGCGACGCAGACGCTGCTTTCGGCATCGTTTTCGTATCTTGAGGCGGCGTTTCCCGCGGCGGTTCGGGATGCGTATCCGGAGGGGATCGCGCCCGCAAGTGCGGAGCAGGGCGAACCGATTTTGCTGAAGAGCGCCGTTGACATGGACGAGGAAGCGCAGTGGATTTATACGAAAATCCGCCGGCTTGACGTCAAACGGTTTGATGAGGTTTGCATTTTGACGCGGAGCAACGGGTATAATCAGAGGCTTTCGGCGTATTTTGAGTCGCTGAACCGGCTCATGCCGGATCCGCGGGGACCGCTGCCGTTTTTCCTCATTGACGAGATGAAGTTTTTCCGACGGCAGGAGATCAAGGATGTGCTGGCGTTTTTGCGGCTGATCCGTAATCGGAATGATACGGGGAGCCTGGTGCGCATTGTCGGGCGGTTTGTTCCGGGCGTCGGCAAAAAGACGCTGGAGGTGTTGACGGGGAAACGGGCGCGCGCCTGCGGCCTGCGTCTGACGGATTTTCTGTTGACGTCGGTTGCCAACCGTCACGAGGATCCGTTTGACCCGCTGGTTGACGCGCTTGCAAAGGGCAATGTCGTCGTGTTTGACGTCGAGTCAACGGGTGTTAGTACGGTGCACGATGAGATTATCCAGATCGCGGGGATCCGGCTGAATGCGCTGGGTGAAGAAATCGCGGTGTTTAAACGCGAGCTGCGGCCGACGAAATCGGTCGGGGATTCGGTGCGCGTGCATCATATTACGGACGAGGAACTGGAGCGCTGCGGGGAGGATCCCGCGCAGGTTTTGCGGGAGTTTTCGGCGTTTGCGCGCGGTGCGGTGATCGCGGGTCATAATGTGACGTATGACCTGAGTATTCTCGCGAGCGAGCTTTCGCGGCTCGGTCTGCCGCCGCTCGATTATCCGGCGTATTTTGACACGCTTGACATTTACCGGCGGTTTCATCCGAAACTGCCGCAGTATACGCTCGCGTTTTTGAGTGACGTGTTTCAGGTCAAAAACCGGTCGACGCATGATGCACTTGACGATGTGCGTGCGACGGGGGAGATTCTCGTGCAGGCGGTTTCGCGGGATATCGATCCGCACAGGGAGGAACGGGCGGCGTTTATCGGGCGGTTCGGGTCACTGTTTACGCGGACAGCTGTCCTCATGGAGCGATTTCGGCGTCAGGCGCCGCGGCTTCGGCCGCAGGAACTGGTCGGACGGATTGTCAATGAGGCGGGGATTAAGGTTTATTATGACGCGCATAACGAAGAGCAGCGCGTCGAAAATCTGCGCGATTTTTACCGGTATGTCCGCGACAATGATGACGAAAGTCTGCCGGCACTTGACGCGATCGACTGTTTGCTGCGCGAGACAACGCTCTCGAATACGGAGCTGGAGGCGCAGTCGCGTCAGCCGAAGATCCCGGTTCTCACGGTGCATCAGGCGAAGGGCGCGGAGTTTCGCTATGTGTTTCTCGCGGGACTGCAGGAAGGGACGTTTCCGAGTTTTGCGGCGAAACGGGACGGACACGGCGATGAGGAGGCGCGGCTGTTTTATGTCGCGATTACGCGGCCGCGGGAGCAGCTGTTTTTGTCGTGGTGTCAGACGCGGGACAGTCGGACGTTGCGGATGAGCCCGTTTATCCGTCAGATTCCGGAGCGGTTTTTGCGCCGGGAGTGACGGGATTTTGACGCTGAAGTTGACGTCAACACGGATAAATGGATACGGCGGGAGCGGTGCCGGTATCATCGGCGGACGGGAGGAGAAAACATTTGAAATACGAAGAGCTGATCAAAGAACTACGGCGGGACGGGCCGCGGCATGTGTATTTACTTTCCGGCGAGGAGCCGTATTATATCGAAAAGGCGCAGGAGGCGATTTTGACGTCACTTTTGCCGACGCCGGAGGACCGACAGGACGGTCTGCAGGTGATTAACGGTGACATGGACAGTGACGATCTTGTCGCGCGGATCAATACGGCGCCGTTTTTCGCGGATAAGAATGTGCTGCTCATCCGTCAGACGAATTTGTTCCGTCAGGCGCGCGGTGACGCGGAGAAGCCGAAGAAGGGCAAGCGCGCGGACAAAAAGGAATCGCGGCTGCAGGAAGTGCTCGCCGCGATGCCGGAGTTTTCGTATGTCATTTTTACGTCAACGCAGAATGCGGATAAGCGCAAGAAATTGACGAAGATTGTCGGGACGCACGGCGCGGTTCTCGAGTCGCCGGCGATTCGCCCGTGGAATATCGGGGATTGGCTGGAGCCGCGTCTGCGCGAGCTGCATTTGCATTTTGACCGTGAGGCGTACGGGTATTTCAGCAGTGCGGTGAGCATGATGCCGAAGGTGTCTCTTTCGTATCTCGATCAGCAGCTGCAGAAGCTTGCGCTCGCGGGGACGAACCGCAAGGTGACGAAGACGGAGATGGCGGATCTGTTTACGGGACTTCCGGAAGTTTCGGTGTTTGCGCTGACGGATGCCGTGACGGAGCGCAAGGTTCGTAAGGCTTTGTTTTTGCTGCAGCGTCAGTTTGAGGACGGGACGTATTTTACGATTCTCGTTTCGCTGCTTGCGCGTCATGTTCGTCAGCTTTGGCAGGTGAAGGAGTTTGAGCGTCAGGGACTCCGGGGACGCGCGCTCGCGCAGCCTTTGGGGCTTCATCCGTTTATTGCGGAGAAGCTCGCGAAGTCGGCGCGCGCGTTTTCGGAGGAGACGCTTAAGGGCGCGATGCTCGAGCTTGTTGATGCGGATTATTTGTTGAAAACGGGAAAAGCCGGGAATGAAGTGTTGGAGCATGTTATTATTCGGTTGTGTACGGAGAAATAAGGTTACATAACTCGACGGGCTCGCGGGAACAGTCCGGATGCCTAAGCTGAGGCTAAAAAATTTTGGGTTTCGCTTAATATAGTCGCCTGTCATCAAACCGCTGCGCTTAAAAGATGACAGACTCCGTGCGAAACCCAAAATTTTTCTTTACGCCTTTATCAGCAATGGCACCCGGACCAGTCCTGCGATCCCTTATGTTTCTATTGTTTGACAGTTGACGTTATGTAGGGAGCGGCGGTAACGATTGGTACACCGCATCGGGGAGGAATGTGGTATGATGGAATGGAAGAGTTATTGATCGGAGGGATTTTTACATGTCAAAGTGGGCAGTTATATATTCGTCGGTTACGGGCAATACGAAGCTGGTTGCCGAGGCGATCGCGAGAGCAGCGGGGGAAGACGGGACGGAGGTTGATGTGTTCCGCGTGCAGGATGCGCCGGCGGATGTTTCGGGGTATGATGTCGTGGTTCTCGGGTATTGGCTGCGTCTCGGTGCGCCGGATCCGTTGAT
>CACXCC010000026.1 GCA_902766015.1 uncultured Veillonellaceae bacterium | reverse complement strand
CGGTGCCGCACTGACACAGGATTATGCCGATCAGGTCGGCGCCGACGCATACGCACGCGACGGTGTCAAAGCCGTCGAACTCGCCAAAGAACTCGTCGGCATCGCCTGACGCGAATGTTTCACGTGAAACAATTCCAGAAAACGCAAAACGAGACCGCCGTCCTCTCCTCTCCGGAGAAGAAATGATGGATTCCGGAAGCTTGACCGCTTACACGCGATTATATATAATTATGTGTAGAAAATACACACAATTATATATAATCGCGTGAGGAATAGCAATGAAACGTTTTGTTTTTGATCAATTAATTGCCTGGAAAAACTCTCCTATCCGCAAACCGCTGATCCTAAAAGGGGTTCGTCAGGTCGGCAAAACATGGCTGCTCAAAGAGTTCGGGAAACAGGAATACGCACACGTTGCCTACTTTAACTTCGATGAAAACGAAGAATACCGGGATTTTTTTCGAATGACAAAAGATGTTCACCGTATCATTCCGAATCTCTCCATGGCGAGTGGGCAAACCATATCTCCAAAAGATACATTGATTATCTTCGACGAAATCCAAGAATCGCCCGAAGCGCTTAACACATTGAAATACTTCCGTGAAAACGCCCCGGAATACCATGTAGCCTGTGCCGGATCTCTTCTCGGCATTGCCCTGGCCAAGCCGTCATCATTCCCTGTCGGCCAAGTAGATTTTTTACAAGTTCGGCCGCTGACATTCACGGAATTTCTGTTGGCCTGCGGTCAGGATAATCTGGTTTCCTATCTGGATTCCGTATCCGATTTTGAGCCGATCCCCGCAGCATTTTTCAACCCCCTGTATGAGCAGCTCAAAATGTATTATGTGACCGGCGGAATGCCGGAAGTCGTTCGTTATTGGGCCGAGTTTCATGACGTCAATTTGGTTCAGCAAACATTACAAAATATCCTCGAGACTTACGAACGCGACTTTGCCAAGCATCCGGATCGTTCCACTTTCCCGAAAATCAATATGGTATGGAACTCTCTGCCCTCGCAATTGTCCAAAGAAAATAAACGGTTTTTGTACAACGTAGTAAAGAAGGGGGCACGGGCCAGAGAGTATGAAAATGCACTTCAATGGCTGGTCAACGCACAGTTGATCTATAAGATTTATCGTATCACAGCGCCCGGGCTCCCTCTTTCCGCCTATGACGACATCAGCGCATTTAAAATCTATTCGGCTGACGTCGGCTTGTTGCGCAGACAGTCAAAACTTGCTCCGACGGCATTCCGCGAGGGGAACCGCCTGTTTACGGAATTTAAAGGAGCCTTGACCGAAAATTATGTACTGGAAGCTCTCAGCAATCAGTTTGAAGTCACGCCGCGCTATTGGTCGCGGCTGAATCCATCCTACGAAGTTGACTTTATTATTCAGCGGGATAATGACATTATCCCGGTAGAAGTTAAAGCCGAAGACAATGTACACAGTCCGAGTCTAAAAAAATATGCGGAAACATTCCCGGAGCAAACCAAACTTCGTTTGCGTTTTTCTATGGCAAATCTGCATAAAGACGGCAACCTTCTCAATGTACCGTTGTTTCTCATCGATCAAGTTGATCGTTTAATGGAGTTGGCCCTCTCGGACTGATTACGGTTACCGGTTGACTCGAATGCGATTGTTGCACGAGAGGGAATAAAACTTTTTATATTTTATAAATCTATAAAATTAAACTATGTGTCCTGCTATTCCGGGGTCTCCGGATCAGCGGCTTGACGTCAAAACAACTCCGCTGCCGCCAATCCCATCGCGGCCCCGTTATGGCCGATACCGGGGATCTCGCGGATCTGCCAGCAAAACGGAACCCCCAGTGACTGCGCCGTTTGACGGGCTGTGTCAAAAAACCGGTGTCCCCGTTCCAAACGATTCATCCCCTGCTCGTCAGCTTCCGGTGTCTGACGCAAATTTTTCGACCGATTGACATCCCGATCACCCAAAAGAATCACAACCGGTTTCGAAAAAGCCGCCGCCAATTGTTCACGACTGACGTCAATGCCGCCGAGCCCGTACGGGAACGGTGTATCTGTCGTCGGCATCGTATACCAGCCGGCATTGGCGATGACAATTTTATCCGCTTCCGACGCATCTCCGAGCAGAACGCAACGGTGTAAAAATTGTGCTCCCGCCGAATGCGCGAACAGATAAACCGGACTTTTTCCGATATGCATCCCGCTTCGAACACCCGCGATGATATGGTCAACAACCGGAAACGTCCATTCCTCCCGCGGTTGAATGCTGTGATCCTCACCTTCACGGTCCAAGACATCGGCAAAATGATAATATCGGGTGCCCGGGAATTTCCCACGGTCAAACTCCGGACAAATAATCAGCAAATGCTTTTCTTCGGCCGTGTCAATCCAACTGTTACGGTATGCTTCAGCATTGCGATTCATCCCGTGAAACACGATCACAACGGGATCGCCGTCCTGCCACGACTCCGACCGATATGTATAAAGCGTCATCGGCGTCTTTGTAGCGCCGAGGGATTCCTCCATCACGGTGCTCCCGGCTCCGCCCGTCACATTGACGTCAGATGCCGCTCCGCTTACGGGGACGAACAGCAGGCAAGCCGTCAAAATCAACAAAAGAATTCCTTTTTCCCGCATCATGATAAATCCCTGCCTTTCCGGTTGCTTCATCGCCTCCCGGGTAAATCAACCCTCTTCTTAATTTTACAGCAGATCCGTTCTCCCGCAAAGCATGCCATATAAATCCGCGTCAAAGGCATCGCCGTCCTCTTCCTTCCGGAGACGATATAGCGGTCTCGTGCTGTCGTAATATCATATTGACATGTACACGTATTTCGGGTATATTAAACATATGATCAAGGGATTCGCTGATAAAGAAACAGAGAAAATATATCGACAACAGTTTTCCCGAAAATTACCGCAAACGATACAACGCATAGCGTTGCGTAAACTGATGATGCTTCATGCTGCGGAGCGGATCGACGATTTACGGATCCCGCCGGCAAATCATTTAGAACGGCTGCATGGCGATCGGGAGGGCCAATACAGCATCCGAATTAACGCACAATATCGTATCTGTTTTGTTTTTGACGGAAAAAACTGTGATAACGTAGAAATCGTAGACTATCATTAAAGGAAGTGAAGCATCATGGAATATATCGAACCGCCGAAAATCAGTGAAATTCTTTGGGAAGAGTTCATGGAACCGCTGCACATTTCCGCGTATCGGTTAGCAAAAGATATTCATGTACCGGTTTCACGAATTCAAGATATTTTACATGACCGGAGAAAAATCACAGCGGATACCTCCGTACGACTTGGCCGGTATTTTGGTGTATCTTCCCGATACTTTTTAAACCTCCAGAACGATATCGACATCCGAAATATCGAACGGGAAGAAAAAGCCACTCTGGATACCATCAAAGCAATTCAATATGCGTAAATGACAATGTCTCGTCAAATCCGGGTCAACTGAATTGACGTGGCATTTTTGATTGTTTCACGTGAAACAATCCCGTTGCTCGAATGCTTCCGAAATGACATCAAAATAAAAACGAGACCGCCGTCCTCTCCCTCCGGAGAAGAAATGGCGGTCTCGCGTTGTCTCAGTATAAATGTGTCACCGGATTACTGCAGTTCCTCGGCGTCTTTAAAGAATTCACCGTACAAGTTTGCGGCGTAGAGCGGCGAGCTCATGCGGCGGGCTTCGTCTTCGTTCTGCGGTTTAACGTGTGTTGCGGCGATGTACGCGTCAGCGGCAGCGCGGCCTTCGGCGAGTTTCTTGTTGAACCAACCGGCGAAGAAACCATCTTTCGGGATCTGGAACGCGCGAACGCGGATCTCCGGCAGAACGTTTACGGAATTGATTGCAGCTTCATTGGTCATCATGATGGTTTCCTCCTTGTAACTCGGGCAACTGCCCTCTCTATCTTCATGTCATTTTATTTTTTTGCAGCTCTCTTTTGCTTACATGCTTATTATGCCATGACATCGGAGGAAATAAAACTATTTATATTTTATTAATTTATAGATTATTACTATATTTTCTTCATAACGAGATTCACCTCGATCAGCGGTAGAGATCCTCAATCGTCAACAAAAGGGCGCCGTCGCGTGCAGCCCGCTCAATAACCGGCTGCGTATAACCGCTTCTGCTGAAAAAAATAAAACGCCGTTCCGTAATCTTTGGGAACGCAGCGGAAGCCGTGAGAAGATCGTCGTATTCTTCCATCGGCATGGGGCGATTCCGGTACTTGCATTCACAAAAAATTCCTTTTGTTCCCGTGCGGTCAACTGCTAAAATATCGACATCATCCTGAGCCTGAATCACCGGATTCGTGCCCCACCATTTGCCGATCTTATCCGGTATAAAAGGCAGCGCTCCCTTTCGCGCCTGATGCAGTAAATATTCCTGACAGATCATCTCGAATATTGAATCCTCCGCGATAATAATATTATACTTATGATTATTATACTCACGATTCAAATACGATTCAAAAGTAAAAACTACCGATCAAATGCTTTCAAGGAAAGAAATGACCGGATCATAAAAACGACGCCTTCAAATATATTCCACCGGCAGCGCAACCGTCCGTTCATTCAGCCACAGCGGTTTATCGTACATGCAGACGACAATACCTAACCCCCGTTTGCGGCCGTTTATCTTATTGATGACATCAAAGTGGTTCGTCATCGACAGTTTCGGGTTGGCAGACAATTTGACTTCAACCGGATAAATCGTATCGCCGTCTTCAATGATGAGATCGATCTCGGACTCGCGCCCCGCATTTTTATCTTTGCCCCGGTAATACGTCACATACATCCGATAGTCGATCCCGGCGTTGGCAAAGGATTTCAGGATCTCCGAGACGACAAATGTCTCAAACAGTTCACCGGCCATCGCACCGTTCATCGCGGTTTCCGCCGTCGGATAACGCGTCAAAAAGCAAACGAGACCGGTATCACGGAAATAGAGTTTCGGCGTCTTGATCGCGCGCGTCAGGGCAGAATTCGAAAACGGCTGCAAAATATAGACAAGACCCGACGCCTCAAGGACCGAAGTCCATTCTTTTGCCGTTGCCGCCGTAATATCCGCCTGCTCTGCCACTTTGCTGTAATTGAGCATCTGTCCCGTCCGCGCCGCCATCGCACTCAAAAAACGCATGAACTTCATATGATCTTTGACTTTCATGATGTCATTGAGATCGCGGCTCAGATAGGTCTGGACATAAGACGAATAAAACATCTGCCAATCAACGCTGTCCTCATACAGTGCCGGATAACTGCCGCGGTGAATCAGTTTCCAGATATCCCGATGCGGCCGGTAAAGCCTCCTCCGCTTTTCAATATAAGCCTCATTTGGAATAAACGGCTCGAAAAATTCCACGCCGTCAATTTCCCGCAGGGAAAGTCCGGAAAGCTCGAGAATCGCGATCCGCCCGGCCAGTGACTCCGACACATGTTTCATCAGGCGAAACGATTGGGATCCGGTCAGGGAAAACTGCCCCTTTTCCTCCGACGCGTCACAGGCCATCTTGATATACGGAAACAATTCCTGAATATATTGGATCTCATCGAGTGTCACGGGATACGGATGATTTCGGAAAAACAGTCCCGGCTCCGTCCGCGCCTGCTCCAAAAGCAGAGGATCGTCAAAGGTCAAATAGCTGCGATCCGGATAAACATGCCGTAACAAAGTCGATTTTCCGACCTGTCTGGCCCCGGTTACAAGCAAAACCTTAAATGACCGCCCCGCCCGATCGACACAGGTTTCCAAATGACGTTTGATATATTCCATAAGTTTGTCCTCCGACTAATTTATAATTCAATTATAAATTAGTCGAAACGACGCGTCAATGATTATCCCGCCTCCTGACAATGCAACTGACGTCGAATATATTCAAATGTCCGCCAAAAAACGAGACCGTCGTCCTCTCCCGTTCGGAGAAGAAATGACGGTCTCGCTTAATCTCAATATGAATCTGTCGCCGGATTACTGCAGTTCCTCGGCATCTTTGAAAAATTCACCGTACGTCATTGACAAGCTTCCTCTGCCAGCATGAAAGCCGGGCGCATTCGTTCAACAGACGCATTCCTGATATGATATTTCTTTGCAAGAATTTGCCAGTTTTTCAAGACGACTTTTGCCATTTCTTCCATGATCCGTTCTGCTTCATCCGCTTTGATATCATACATCGGCGCGGTTTCCAGAGCAGACATCAGTGACATTTCGGCACTGTCGTATGTGATATTTAAGGAAAGTTCATGTCCGTACGGAATCGGATTGACATCATAAAGCGGTGAAAGAATCCATCCCCTGTTTGTCAACAAAAAACCGTGATTTCGCAAGTGGTCATCCGTGTTGGAAATCAACAAAGAAAAGACGAGACGCTTCCAAAGCTCTTTTTCTTCTGCCTTCGGGGTGATATTATGCTGCACGATGAAGTCCAGCAGATCGAGATACGAGGCATCGTGATCATTATCTTGACGCCCCAGCATCGTCATACCGGAAGCGAACTGAATCCGCCGTATCCCATCCCGATCAAATCGACGAACGAGAAATGTTGAGCCACGGTCGGAAAACGCGATACATTTTGCCTCCGGCACATTCAAACCGCAAAGAGCCGCAAGATCATGCGCTACCATTTCCCAGGCCCCGACATCAACTTCATCGTGCCGCGAGGGAAATTTGGCAATCCACAGGGAATTGTCCGGTGCTTTGATGGTTGCTTTAGGCCGTGCGCCGCCGAGAGAAGAACCGGGGGCCAACAACATATCAAGCCACTGTGCATTGGGGATCTCATCGGACGATTCCAAATGATGTGAGGCATCTTCAAGCGCACGAAGCTGCACCCAAGGCGGCGCAGCCAATGACGTGTCATTGGAGAGGAACGGGCCATCCGGTGACACAGCAAGTCGAAGTGCTCCCATGCGTCCCTCATCATAAACACCGAGAAGATAATCGCTTTCATAAAGCTTTTCCGGCTTTCTATCTTCTTTTCGCGCGTGAAGGGCTTCCCGTTTTTCCATCAGAAACCTGCCCCAACGATCCGGAGAGGCATCCTGAAACATACCGAACAATGCCTCTGTCGGTGCATATTGGCGTCCGGAAAAAAACGCCAATGCCGGGTCAAGAAAAAAATCCTGCCGCTGCAAAAAAGAAGATGCAAAAGTAAAGGAATATACGTCGTGCGCACGATCGCGTCCGACATAAAGTGTACCGAGCGGCTCCGGATGAACGCCTCCGAGAAACACATACATTTTCCGTTCTTTCACCAGATTTCCTCCTTACGTTTCGGAGCACGTTGACGGACGGGGAGTTCCAGATCCTGCATGGTCCTTCCGACGACATCATCCCTGCAGACCAGCAAAAGATCCTTATCCATTCCGCCGAGCGCGTGCATGACGGCGGCATATGCCCCGATGGAAACCGACGGACTGCCTTTTTCAATATTCCAGATCGTTGTCCGGCTGACACGTGCACGTTCGGCAACGAGTTCCACGGGAAGTTTGCGACGCAAACGGGCAAGTTTAATCTGATGCCCCATTTGTGCGAGATATTCCATGCTCGAACGCATAAGTCGAGGTTCACGTTTCGGCATAAAATTCCTCCTTAATGTTTAAAAAATATAACGGTTATCGAGTTACTGTTTATTTTTATGAACATTATACCATAAGCGAATTCGTATTTCCACTTGACGTGACGTATTAACGTTATCTGTGCGAAAATGACCGGATAATAAAACGAGACCGCCGTCCTCTCCCGTTCGGAGAAGAAACGGCGGTCTCGTGCTGTCTCAATATGGATTTGTCACCGGATTACTGCAGTTCCTCGGCATCCTTGAAGATCATGATGGTTTCCTCCTTGTAATTCGGGCTTTCGCCCTCTCTATCTTCATGTCATTTTATTCTCTGCAGCTCTCTTTTGCTTACATGCTTATTGCCATGACATCGGAGGAAATAAAACTATTTATATTTTATTAATTTATAGATTTATACTATATTTTTCTCCTGACATACACAACTGACGTCAAATGCATCGACGCGATTGTTTACCAATACCATTCCGGCCGCCGCAGATCGATATACGGCCGCGCCGCACGGCTTCCAGCACAGTGCGCAAGATCGACATCGCAGATAACAAGTCCGGCCCGGTCATCGGCTTTGACAACGAGATTGCCGTCACTGTCTGCGACGAGCGATTCACCGGCGAATTCGACATCGCCTTCGACGCCCGTGCGGTTGCACATCGCGATAAAAACGTTATTCTGATACGCCTGTACACGGATTTCCCATTCGAACAGTTCCATCGGTTCCGACTTCAAATTCGCCGTCGGTATCAGAATGAGCTGCGCGCCCATCGCGGCGCAGGCACGGATACTCTCAGGCAGATGACGATCAAAGCAAATCACGATGCCGATGCGTCCGTATGACGTATCATAAACATGAAATCCGTCGGTTGACGGCGTATAATAGTCAAGTTCGTAAAACGCCGGTGCGCTCGTGACATGAACCATACGCGAACTGCCGAGACATTGTCCGTCTGTATCAAAGAGGATTGACGTGTCAAACGCACCGCCCTCGCCGCGCAGATAAAGATTCGGCGAAACAATACAACGATTCTTTGCCGCAAGTTCTGCAAATGTCCCAATGTGTGCGTCATCCGGGTCAAGCAGATAAGCCTCGCGTTTGACACCGAACTTCTCCGGCAGTTCCCCTGCCCGATACTGCGGCAAAAACGGCATATGATGGACTTCCGGGAAAAAGACAAGATCAGCCCCTCCTGCCTGTTGGACATACCGGTAGGCGGCGTCAAAATTCTCTTCCATATTCCGGCTGACTGTCATTTGTGCCATGGCAATTCGCATAATGATTTCTCCTCCCGTTCAATCTTCATATAAAAGCTGTTTTTATTCCCATTTTACAACAAATTCCTTTCCCGACAAAGCCTGCCGTGTAAATATGAGGACAACTGCTTTGACGCGATTGTTTCACGTGAAACAATCATGCCGCCCGAATGCTTTCAAAATAACACCGAAATAAAACGAGACCGCCGTCCTCTCCCATTCGGAGAAGAAACGGCGGTCTCGTGCTGTCTCAATATGAATTTGTCACCGAATTACTGCAATTCCTCGGCATCCTTGAAGAATTCGCCGTACAGGTTTGCGGCGTAGAGCGGCGAGCTCATGCGGCGCGCTTCGTCTTCGTTCTGCGGTTTTGCGTGCGTTGCAGCGATGTACGCGTCGGCAGCGGCGCGGCCTTCGGCGAGATTTTTGTTGAACCAAGATGCGAAGAAACCATCTTTCGGGATCTGGAACGCGCGAACGCGGATCTCCGGCAGAGTGTAAACGGAATTGATTGCAGCTTCATTGGTCATCATGATGGTTTTCTCCTTGTAATTCGGGCTTTCGCCTTCTCTATCTTCATGTCATTTATTTTTTTGCAGCTCTCTTTTGCTTACATGCTTATTATGCCATGACACGGGAGGAAATAAAACTATTTATATTTTATAAATCTATAAAATTATTCTATTGGTCATCACTTGCCCGCTGTTTCAACCAGTTTTTGATACATCCGCATGAGTGCCGCGACGCATTCGGATTCGGTCATTTTGAGTGAGAAACCGTAGGCCTTCATAACAGCGCGGTCGTTGGCGCGGTGCGCCTCGCGCAGTTCCTTCGGCATGAGAACCTCGTCGTAAAGATCGGCCAGACTGCTCTCCGGATAACGCGCGCGGGCATCAAGAATGCCCTGCGCCGTTTTCTCGATCGCGGCTTTCTGCGCGTCGGTCGGGGGCGGCCACGGGAAGTTGTTGTAGACGATATCGCTGGAATAACGATAGTCACCCTTTAATCGTCCGGCAACGACTCGCATCCAAGCCATATGAACGTTAGATTCAAGAATACCGAAATGATAAATCGTTACATCCAAAGCAATAGATACGCAACAACCTGCTGACCCTGACAGATCGAATTTGTCGAAACAAATGCCGCCGTTATCTTTGTTCCGCGGATATAGTTCAGGCTTTTTTTATACCAGCATGCCACATAATCCAGTTCGCCGCCGTTGCCCTGAAAAATATCCTCACGGTCTTTCTTTTGCTCATCCGTCAATCGGGAACTCCCGACAAACGGCGGATTCCCCATAATCCTCACCCGATCCGACGGCGCGAGCACATCCTTCCAATCCATCCGCAGCGGCTTTTTCGCGTATATCCACGTTACCCCTTCTTTCTGTTGATCAAATTCATCCCAATAAATAATCAAACACATTCATGACGCGCAGCCCGTCCTGATCCTGCATATTGGGGACCATGTCACGCACGAGAATAATCTTTTGGAACGAATCCCGCAGAGAAAGCAGCGATGCCTTTTCCTGCCGTATTTTTTCTTCGTCCGGCAGACTAACGGCCGATTGAATATACGTCCGTTCACTACCGAGATTTGCGACGAAATCCACTTCGAGCGTACGTGAGGTCCATTTTCCGCTGTCGTCTTTTTTGCGGTCGCGCACAACGCCGACGTCAACGGAATAGCCGCGATACCGCAGTTCGTTGTAGATAATATTTTCCATGAGATGCGTTTCTTCGGTTTGACGGAACCCGAGACAGGCATTGCGCAGGCCGACGTCTTCAAAATAGTATTTGACAGGTGACCCGATATACTTTCTCCCCTTGACGTCATAACGCTGCGCCTTTTGCACCATAAAAGCATCTTCCAGATAATCCAAATATTGACGCACCGTGTTCGCACTGATTTTCGAATGGACCGTGCTTTGAAATGTCGCATAGATTTTATTCGGATTGGTCAGTGCACCGACGGTTGAAGCCGTCACCCGAACGAGTTCCTCAAGTTCCTGTGTCCGCTCCAACCGGTTGCGTTCGATGATATCGCGGATATAGGTCTCGTGAAACAAATTCGTCAGATAGCTGACCTTTTGTGCCTCTGTAGGGAGCGTAACCGTCCGGGGCAGGCCGCCGTAAGTAAAGTAATCCGCCCAGCCGCGATATACATCCCCGGTATAAACACTCATGAATTCCCGAAATGTCAGCGGATAAATATGTACCGCGTCGCCGCGCCCGCGAAATTCCGTGATGACATCTTTCGAAAGAAACCGTGAATTACTGCCAGTGACATAGACATCCACGTTAGGCAAATGCAACAGGGAATTCAGTACATCGACAAAGTCCCGCATCAGCTGGACTTCGTCAAGCAGGATGTAGTAATCCTCGTCATCGCGAATCTGCTCCTTGATCGTCCGCAGCGCGTACTCCGTTTTCCAAACCATCCATGGAAAGCGTGATAATATGATCCTTCTTTACCCCCTGTAAGATAAGATCCTGATAAAACAGACGAAACAATAAGTACGATTTACCGCTTCGCCGCATACCGGTGATAATTTTGACCATACCGTTGTGCATCCGGTTATGCAGTTCCGTAAGGTAATGGTCACGTTTGATTTCCATACGTATATCTCCATTGAAAAAAGCCTGCAATATTGCATCGATTTTTCAATATTATACCATATATTGAAAAAAGCCTGCAACATTGCAGACTTTTTTCAATCAATCTTCGTCTTTACTGAGCGCGGCACATAAAGTTCGCTGCCGATTTTGCAGGCGTGGACGACGGCGCCGTGTCCGATCGTGACGAAATCCTACTCGATCAGCGGTAAAGATCCTCCACCGTCAACAAAAGGGCGCCGTCGCGTGCAGCCCGCTCGGTTGCCTTACAACATTTGATACAATTACACGATTATTCCCTTAAATTCTTGAACGATGCACCCTGGGGTGCAAAGTGAAGTG
>CACXCC010000025.1 GCA_902766015.1 uncultured Veillonellaceae bacterium | reverse complement strand
GCCGGACTCGACCGTCAAACCGCCGAAAACCTCATTACCGCCCTCTTCACTGACGCCGAACACGCAAATCGCACGCTCCTCATCATCACCCACGATCTCCCACTTCTCAGCCGCATGCGCCAAATTGTACGAATGCAGCCGGCAAAGTAAGGCGGCAGCAGAAATCCAATTTAAGGAATGATGTACATATCCCGTCGGGACAGCGGGGCGGCACGGGCCTTAAAGCTGCGTGCTAAAACGGCTCCGCTTTCGCTTAATTCAGTCGCCTAAATCAAATCGCTTCGCTAAAACAATTTAGGCTCCATGCGAAAGCGGAGCCGTTTCTTAACGCACTGATGCAGCAAACCGGCCCGTGCCGCCCCGCTGTCCCTCAGCTTCAACATTTAAACTACATCTTCATCAATGCCGATGCTGCCTTACGCTCCCTTAACTTGGACTATCTAAGTAAGGTTAGGTCAAAGCCGCTAAACAACGAATCCTATCCAAGTTTAGACGGAGGCGGAAGGGGGACTTATGCGACTGGTTTGCTGCTTGAGGCGTTAAGCACGAAATCCGCTTTCGCTGGGAGCCCCGTTGTTTCGTTCAAGCAAAGCGCGTTTAACAACGGGGCGACTAAATTAGGCGAAAGCGGATTTCGTGTAGCCGGCAGCTTTTAAAGGAGCAGAAGTCCCCCTTCCGCCGGACTTCCTAAAAATAGTGTTTCACCGCATCTGCCAATCATAATCCATTCCCTGCACAACCCTTTTCCGCTTCGCATCAAACTCTGCATTCACGACACTTTTTAAAGGCTCAAACTCCGGCGTCGCAATCCCGGTGAGATCGAGCACCGTATGAATCCAATCATCCGTCATATACGGCCTGTCCTGCGCGCGCAAAATCCGTTCCCACTGATCGGGATACTTCTCTCGAAATGACGGAGATGCCCAGAAAACGAGCGGAATCTCGAGCATCGGCGCCGTCGGATGATCCATGACATGCCCCGCGAGACTGCCGCCGTTATCGTAAACCGCCTCTCCGTGATCCGGGAGGAAAATCACGAGCGCATTCTTGTCGCGGAACCGCTCGATGAGTGACGCCACGACAAAATCGTGATAAAGCACGGCATTCGCATACTCCGCAATCTCCTGACGCCTTGACTCAGAAAGATCATCCTGCGGAGGCGGCACATCATCCGCCGAAAACCGCGCAAACGACGCGGGATATCGCTTTTTATACAGCACATGCGTCCCCATCAGATGCACAACGAGAAACTTCTTCTCCCCCGCATCCGCAATCGCGCGGTCGACCAGCGGGAAAACAGCTTCGTCGGGCAGTCCCGTATCCTCGTGCGACTCGCGCAGCTGCGTAAAGGCATGAACCGTACTCCGTTTCGCGTAAAGCTGCGCGACATTGCCCCAGACACCCGAACTTTCCTGATTCGACAGCCAATACGTGCGGTAACCCGCCGCGTTCATGACGTCAATGAGATTATGATACGTGTACCATTCGCCGTCCGACTCCGCGTCCGCAAACGTAAAGAGTTCGCGCAGAACCCCGACCGTCGCGCCCTGCGGACTGATGACATCGCGGTAAACGGCGAGTTCGCCCGTTTCGTTCAGCGTGTCAAGTTCCGGCGTATTCGGGAGCGGATAACCGTAAAGATGCAGGCGGTTTCGCGCCGTCGATTCGCCGAGAATGACGACGACATACGGGATCTCGCTGTCATTGCGCGTCAAGGTCACGTCAGCGGGCGCATCGCGCAGGAGTTTTTCGAACTTGCGCGTATCGTCAACCGCCGTCCAAACCGCACGCCCCATGCAGACAAACGGCACGTCAAGTGTGTCATTAAAAATATAATACCGATACTGCTGCCAGATCGTGCTCCCCGAACCGATACCGCCGAGAAGCGTCAAAATGAGGACATAGCGCATCCAATGTTGACCCGACTTCGGCACATGCAGGCGCAGTAAAATCCGAAGAAGCGCGAACGAAACGGCGCAGCCGAAAACCGTCAGTCCGAGTCCCGTGAAGCCGACGTACATCGACAAAAACTCCAGCGCTTCGCGTGCATTCGTCTGCAGAATCGCCGTCGCAATGCCCGTACCGAACGGAACATCGTAGCGGTAGAGCGAATAGCCGACGATCGCCGCGGAAAACGCGCAGACAAAAAACGCCGCGCAAGTCAGCCTGCCGCCCCATTTCGGGCCGAAAACCGCGCCGAAGAGAAAACCCGCCAGTACCGTTCCCGCGAGCACGAACAGCGCGTCAATTCTGAGGAGATCGAGCCGCTCCGTTCCGTATTTATGAAGAACCTGATAGGTCACCGGAAGCACGTTGACAAGAAATATCCCGAGAAGCAGTCCCAGATACCGCGCGAGAACCGCCTCGCCGTTTGTCAGCCGTTTATCCCACCATTCGCGCATGTCAATCCTCCTCTCTTCTCTTGACCCGAACTCGGAAAAAATATAATAATCATAAGAAAAGTGCTGCCGATAAGCGGTCAGACCGAAACATCATAAACGTTAAGAACAGCCGCCCGGAATCGGAACTTCGAGGCGGCTGTTTTTATGCCTTAACCGCCTACCGTATCGGTAGCACTCGGAAAATATTTTAGCATAGACTGCCGATTACGGGCAAGCAACCCGACGAAACCGATAACGGGCATTCGCATTGTCGCGCAAAACATTGTATAATAAAGGATAATACCACGAACAGGAGGACCTAATTTTGACTCAGGAAGAATTTCATAAACTCGTACATCTCGTCATCGATTCACCGGCAAAGCCGCCCGAGACACTGTTTATCGGCGGCATGGACAACTGGCATGCCCGCGCGCGCCTCGCGCATTTTCTCGCAATGCCGACGATCAATAAACCGGAAACGGCGCTCGAACTGTTCCACAGCGTCGTTGACGTTGACGTCGACGAGGAAAACGCCGAGGATGTCGAGGAAAAGGTTTTCGCGCTGCAGCGCCTCAGTTCGCTGACGAAAGAGGTCGAAGGCCCGAACGAGAAAGCGCTTGACTACATCAACAAAGCCATTGAGCTCGCGGAATCGACGGATTTCCTCTATAAGTACATTCTGCGCGGTGAACTCTGGGGCGACCGCTGGAATCTCATGCACGCGCTTGAGTTGACGAAGGACGCCGAGGAAGAAGTCGACGAACGCATTGAGGCGTATAAGGACATTCCGATCGAGCACAACAGTTATCTCTACTACGGCTATCGTTTCAAGGCGCAGCTCGCCGCCGAACGCGGCGTGACGCTCGTTGCAAAGGATTATATGCACATGGCGATTCATTCGATGGAGATCCCGGCCGAATATCAGGAAGGACTCGACAAAGCCTTTGCCGCGACGCACGATAATGCTTCGTGGATTCTGCGCGACGTCGATCTCGCGACGCCGAACCCGGACAATCTGCACTGGGATATTTGAGTTTGACATGAAAAAGCTTCCCGCTTTGCTGACGGGAAGCTTTTTTTATGCCTGTTTTTCCGCGCGCCGTTTTTCGCGGCGTTCTTTGAAGAAGCGTTTCATGATGCCGGCGCATTCTTCCTGAAGGCATCCGGCTCGCATTTCCGGGCGGTGGTTGAGAGCAGGATGTCCCGGAATGTTAAAGAGTGACTCACACGCGCCGGCTTTTGCGTCTGTGCTGCCGTAAACGACACGATCGACGCGGCTCATGACGACGGCGCCCGCGCACATGGGACACGGTTCGATCGTCACGTAAAGTGTCAATCCCGAAAGACGCCAACGTCCGAGATCGCGGCACGCCGCACGGATCGCGATCATTTCCGCATGCGCCGTCGCATCATGCCACGTTTCCCGCTCATTATGTCCGCGCGCAACGACCGTTCCTTCCGCATCAACCAAAACCGCCCCGATCGGCACCTCTCCCTCATCATACGCTTTCTGCGCCTCGTTCAAAGCTTCACGCATATAATCTTCATCGGTCAAAACCATGTCATCCCTCTTTTCCTGTACACATCATTTTCTCGGAACTCCGCAAGAATGTCGTTTTCTCGGAACACCGCAAGACGGAGGCGGGACGGTACGTCTTCCTTAACGCTGCAGGCTAATCGTCAAACGGTTTCCCTTAATTGAGTCGCCCTGAATCAAACCGCTGACGCTAAAACAATTCAGGGCTCCGTGGGAAACCGTTTGACGATCGTAACGCCTGCTTACGCTGAATCAGTCAGGCGTACCGCCCCGCCTCCGTCTTGCTCCCCGTTTTTTTGAGCTACGTACGAAAAAAGCCCCTGCCGGAGCAGAGGCTTCTTTCTGATCGAAATCTGCGGAGACTTCGAATTATTTCAGGGCTTCAGCGAGCTTGGAGTTCGTCTCACGTGCAGCAGCAACGCTTGCTTCGAACTTCTCTTTCTCTTCGCCCGTCAGCTCGATCTCAACGATCTTCTCGAGGCCGTTAGCGCCGAGAACAACCGGAACGCCGACGCAGAGATCGCTTTCGCCGTACTCGCCTTCGAGGTATACGCAGCACGGAATGAGTTTCTTAGCATCGAGAGCGATAGCTTCAACCATTGCAGCTGCAGCAGCACCCGGAGCGTACCAAGCGGACGTGCCGAGGAGACCCGTCAGCGTAGCGCCGCCGACTTTCGTCTGAGCGACAACATCGTCGAGAGCTTCCTTGGAGAGGAGCTGCGTAACCGGAACACCGCGCCACGTTGCAATGCTGACCAGCGGAACCATCGTCTTGTCGTTGTGGCCGCCGATAACCATGCCGTCAACGTCAGTCGGCGTAGCCGGATAGCCTGCAGCATTGAGAGCTTTGGACAGGAAATAACGGAAACGGCTGCTGTCGAGCATACCGCCCTGACCGAGGATGCGGTTACGCGGCAGTTTCGTGTCTTTCAGCGTCAGATACGTCATCGTGTCCATCGGGTTGGAGATGATGATGAAATAAGCATTCGGGGAGAATTTCAGAGCCTGGTCAACAACGCTCTTAACGATCTTAGCGTTTACACCGACCAGCTGTTCACGAGTCATGCCCGGTTTACGCGGCATGCCGGAAGTAACGACAACAACATCGGAGTTGGCCGTCGGAGCGTAGCCGTTTTCGTCACCCGGCAGAGCCGTTACGCCCGTTACCGTCGTGTCGAAGTTCAGCATATGAGCCGTCTGCATGATATCCATGGCTTTGCCCTGCGGGAAACCTTCTTTGATATCAACGAGAACGACTTCGCTGCAGAAGTCTTTCGTAGCCAGAACGTTTGCTACGGTAGCACCAACATTACCTGCACCAACAACTGTTACTTTCATAATTGAATAGCCTCCTTAAGACTGGAAACCGCCCTCCGCATGGTATTCGGAAGGCTGTTCCGTAATGCCCTGATCATGCATTACGCTTATTATTCAGTATACAATAATTATAGCAAACGCATGATTAAAAATCAATGGTGATTTGGGGATTATTCCATTGATGATTGACTTTTTTATAAACTCATCATAAAAAAAGGAGACCCAAAAACAGGTCTCCCTCATTTACTCAGATTGTTCCTCAAACATATCCTTACCGACGCCACAAAGTGGGCAGACAAAATCCTCCGGCAGATCCTCAAATTTTACGCCCGGAGCCAGATCATAATCCGGATCGCCTTTCGCCTCATCGTAGACCCAGCCGCAAACGCTGCAAACCCATACTTTCATTTGAGAAATCCTCCTTTATTCATACAACATGGGATCGTTATCCCTTATACTCTATCCATTTCGACATAAGTGTCAGTTTTCCTGCTTTTTCCTGCAGAGCGGGCAAATTTTTTCGAAGAGCTCGTACGGGACGTGCATGTTGCCGTCAATGCCTGTCCCGAGTGCCGTATCGGGACGGTTTGACCCGTGAAAATCGGTACCGCCTGTCGCGATGAGCTTATATTTGCGGATCATGGCGGCGGCAAAGGCCGCGTCATCGGACGTATATGTCGGATACGAGATCTCCATGCCGTCAAGTCCGAGTGCGTGCAGACGCAGAATTATCTGTTCCTGCTCCGCGCGGCTGCAGCCTTTAAGGCCGATTTTTTTGTGAAAGTGCGCGAGTGACGTGATGCCCCCGGCGCGGTGAATGAGAGGAAACGCTTCTTCGGCCGTGATGCTGATATTGACGCCGAGGGCGCGTGTCGCGGGATC